>CAZIAN010000306.1:0-1913 GCA_964537355.1 uncultured Pirellulales bacterium
TCCCTTACGCCACCGAAGCCGATGTTCAGGGCCTTCTGACAATGCTCTTTATGACGTATCTAAGCGGCGGAAATCCCCCTTTGTTTATGGACTTTAGAAAAGTCTGGGAAGCCTGGGAAATAAAAGAGTTGGCCCAAAAAATCGGCGTCAAATCTTTAGACAAAAAAGCCGACTGGTTCACAAAAGGTCTCGTTGACGGTGACAACTCCGGAAGTGCATCATTCGATTGGGCGCAGGCCCCCGGAGCGTCCATAAAGAAGATTATGGACAGCGTTTCTATGCCTTTGGCCGACGAACATTACTTCCCCGGCGGCGGCAACTCCGTTACCTTTATGACCCCCGCCGGAATCGAAGGCATCGCAGCTCGATGTGCTTACAGCAGCCCCACGGGACTGTTCAGCATGATTTGGGACCAGGCTCATACCACCGAAGTGCCCACCGAACTGGCAAAGGCAATGTGCGATCTGACCACACCTATCTGGCCCCACACGTTTGTCGTCCCGAAATATGCAAGCATGGTTGAGTATAAACAATATCCGCCCGCTAATCACTTCCATATGACCTGGGATTTGCCCGTTGCAAGGCTTCAGCACTGGATGGATTTAACTGGGGTACTGAGTGTAACGCCCTGGGCCGCCAGGCCCAAGTTCGTTGAAGGCGTTGATAGACCTCGACCCTTAGTTCATTTAATAAACGGCGGCTAAGACACATTCAAACTTATGAATCATTGAGAATAGACCTTCCCATATGTAGCATGTTGTTATTGTGACCAAGCCGCAAAAAGGCCGACGAGACATTCTCAATTTCTATATTCTCACTTCTGTCTATTTTGTAGAGTTTTCGAGATAACGCCGTAAAGCGTTAGCTAAGTCGTTTCCGAAAGCACGGGCTTTATCAGCAGTCACTATAATTGTTCCCACATTAGCATAAGGGATTTCAATAGTAGTAGCCAGTCGAACACCCGATTGTTCTCCGGCCCAGCGGCTGCTGGATTTGAATTGCCCATAGTTTGCAGCGGTATTCCAGGCAGTGCCGAACGGAAGACTACTTTTGGCCCAATAGGGTAATTCTCCTTCACGAACAGATTCCAGGATTTTAGCGAATTCTTGCTGTTGTCGCCAAACAGTGGAATCAGAACTACCCACAAGGTAAATAACCTCATCGCGGATGTAAGGGCAATGTAAATCAATAACAACCTTCAGCTTTGTATTAGACCATTGAGGTACGAAGCTTCGTATTGCCCTAACAGAAGGATAGATGCTGTCTTTGATATAATCACGGTTATGATCATGTGGCCGGCGATTCTTGCCCTGATCACCCTCTTCGACTCCGTCTTTATCCACAAAAGGTATGACAAGGACCTCTACATTATTTTGGAACCAGTGACCCATATTTGTATCTGATAAAATTACCTCTAACAAACCTTCAAGTGTGTAGGAAGCAATCATTTCACAAGCATGATGCCTGGCTGTGAGCAAAACACGGTATTTTGGATTTCCATTAATCTTGCCTGCATGTAAACGTTCAACAGAACGGCCTTTGCGGGTTCTACAAAGCTCATAAACTGCTAAATGCGAATTATTGGTATGTTTTTGTAGAAATTGTCTAAGGTTATCTTCGAGATATGGTATCGAAAAACAAAATTGCACATCTCGATTCTGCTGTTCGAACTCATATGTAAAAGAAAAATCCTGTGCGGCCTGCAAACCGAGCCAGGACCATGTATGTCCACCGTCTGTACTAAAAGCAGGCCCTTGTGTACCGATAGGATTCTTGCCCGTAAACTGGAATTTAAGAGTTCGCCCTGCGGCACCACGGACCCGAAAATACCAATAAAACCACCATGTAGAAGTATCGCGCTGATCAGGTCTCAGGAAAATTGTATCGCCCTCAATACGTTCAACAATAATATT
>CAZIAN010000306.1:2013-6275 GCA_964537355.1 uncultured Pirellulales bacterium
GCTGATCAGGTCTCAGGAAAATTGTATCGCCCTCAATACGTTCAACAATAATATTCCCTCCCGGAAAATCAGCATCAATAATGATAGTTTCTGCGGGAACGGTTGGTTTTTGATGTGTCGTTTTATCATTGGAAGTAGGTTGATTTGTTTCTAAGGCATCATATTGTACTGACGGCATTCCTGAAACTATAGTCGGCAAAGAACTCCAGGCACGAGCCGAGCAGCTCAGGACAACAAACAATAAGGACGTGAACAAATATGATAAAACATTATCATGCATATCAATTTTCTCCTTTTGAAGATGCGGATTATCAAACCGATCCGGCCTGTCATTACCAATATCTTCAATCTTACCAATTATACACCTTGGCTACTCATCTCTCAAAGAAGATTCATTTAAGTCGGTAGGGCGGGGCTTGCCAAGCTTATCGAGGTATCTGGTAATCTTCCACCGAAAAAAGTAAATTTATTGACACTTCAAAACTGCTCTGATAATATTTGTCAGCCTAAAGGGGTAATTCGCCTTTTTTGTAGGCTCTGTAGCAAAATATGACAATTTTGAGGTGGACAAAAAATGCCAAAACGCGACGATATTCACAAAGTACTGATTATTGGCTCAGGTCCGATTATTATTGGCCAGGCCTGCGAATTTGATTATTCAGGCACACAAGCATGCAAGGCCCTGCGTAAGCTTGGATACGAAATCGTGCTTGTTAATTCCAACCCTGCAACAATCATGACCGACCCCGGCATGGCTGATGTAACGTATATTGAGCCGCTTAACGTCAAAACAATGGAGCAAATTATAGCAAAAGAAAAACCCGATGCCCTCCTGCCCAATCTCGGCGGGCAAACGGGTCTTAATCTTTCCGCCGAGTTATCGCGCAGAGGCATTCTGGAAAAATACGGTGTACAGATTATTGGCGTTAAGGTTGACGCCATTGAGCGGGGGGAAGACCGCCAGGCATTCAAGGATACGATGAACCAACTGAATATTGAAATGCCGCGAAGCGAGATTGCAAACAGCCTTGAAGAAGCTGAAAAATCTCTCGAAAATATCGGCCTGCCATGTGTTATTCGTCCCGCTTATACCATGGGCGGGACCGGTGGCGGCCTGGTTTACAACATCGAGGAGTTCCGAACAGTTGTCAGTCGAGGCCTCTCTTTCAGTCTTGTCGGACAGGTACTTGTCGAGGAATCTGTACTTGGTTGGGAAGAATTGGAGCTCGAAGTCGTTCGCGATGCCAAAAATCAGAAAATCACCGTCTGCTTTATCGAAAATGTTGATGCAATGGGCGTCCATACAGGCGATTCGTATTGTACCGCTCCGATGCTGACCATAACACCCGAGCTTCAGCAGCGCCTCCAGAAATATTCCTATGATATTGTAGAAGCAATCGGCGTCATCGGCGGAACCAACGTTCAGTTTGCTCACGACCCCAAAACCGGCCGCGTCGTCGTCATTGAAATCAACCCCAGGACTTCACGTTCATCTGCACTTGCTTCCAAAGCGACCGGTTTCCCCATCGCCCTCGTCTCCTCAATGCTTGCCGGCGGCTTGACTATGGATGAGATTCCCTACTGGCGCGATGGCACTCTTGAAAAATATACACCTTCAGGTGACTATGTAGTTGTAAAATTTGCACGCTGGGCCTTCGAAAAATTCCGCGGTATAGAAGATAAGCTCGGCACACAAATGCGCGCCGTCGGTGAGGCAATGAGCATTGGCAAAAACTACAAAGAGGCGTTTCAAAAGGCCATTCGCTCTCTTGAAATTGGCCGTTACGGTCTCGGATTTGCAAAGGATTTCAATAAGAAATCACCTGATGAGCTTTTGGAACTCTTAAGAGAGCCCAGTAGTGAGCGCCAGTTTGTTATGTATGAAGCCCTGCGAAAAGGCATCAGCGTTGATACCCTCTTCGAAAAGACATATATTAAATGTTGGTTTATAGAGCAGATGAAAGAGCTCGTGGAACTCGAAGAGGAAATATTAAAGTATAAAAACAAAAAGTTGCCGGACGACCTTCTCATCCAGGCTAAAAAAGACGGATTCGCAGACAAGTATTTGGCCAAACTCCTCAATACTCCCGAAGAAAAGATTAGGAAAAGACGTATCGCCCTTAATATGGTTGAGGCCTGGGAGCCCGTCCCCGTAAGCGGCGTCGAAAATGCCGCCTACTACTTCTCCACTTATAACGCTCCGAATAAAGTTCAGGTAAGCGATAAACGTAAGATTATGGTTCTTGGCGGCGGGCCAAATCGTATCGGCCAGGGTATCGAATTTGACTATTGTTGTGTTCACGCCGCCTTTGCACTCCGGGAAATGGGCTATGAAACCATCATGGTCAACTGCAATCCGGAAACTGTTTCAACCGACTACGATACTTCGGATAAATTATATTTCGAGCCGCTCACTGTTGAAGATGTCTTAAGTATTTATAATAAGGAAAAGCCCGAAGGCGTTATCGTACAGTTTGGCGGCCAGACACCGCTCAATATCGCCGCAGAACTGGAGCGGGCCGGCGTGAAAATTCTCGGGACCTCTCCGGAAAAAATCGACCTTGCAGAAGACCGGGACAGGTTCCGCAAGTTAATGAAAAAACTCGGCATCCCCCAGCCCGAATCCGGCATGGCAAGCACCCTCGACCAGGCCCTAAAAATCGCGGATAAAATCGGCTATCCATTAATGGTAAGGCCCTCCTACGTCCTTGGCGGCCGCGCTATGGAGGTCGTTCATGATGAAGAGATGCTGCGGTTTTATGTAGCAAGAGCAACGGACGTCTCTCCTGAAAGGCCAATCCTGATCGATAAATTCTTGGAAAATGCTATCGAAGTCGAAGCCGACGCCATTGCCGACGGCACAGACGCTTTTGTGCCCGCGATTATGGAGCATATCGAGCTTGCAGGCGTCCATTCGGGCGACTCGGCATGCGTACTTCCGCCTGTCAGCATTCCCGAAAAGCATCTAAAAACAATCTATGAATATAATCGAAAAATCGCTATCGAGTTTAACGTCGTCGGCCTGATGAACATTCAGTACGCCATCGCCAATGACGTTGTTTACATCCTTGAGGCCAATCCTCACGCTTCAAGAACCGTGCCGCTGGTCTCCAAGGTCTGCGGCATCCAAATGGTTCCTATCGCCACGCAGCTCATTATGGGACAACGTCTTTCGGATATGAAATTGCAGAGAATGGCCATTCCTCATTTCGGCGTCAAGGAAGCCGTCTTTCCCTTTAATATGTTCCATGAAGTTGACCCTCTCCTCGGTCCCGAAATGCGTTCCACCGGGGAAGTCCTTGGCATGGCCGATTCATTCGGGCTTGCCTTTTATAAGGCCCAGGAGGCAACGCAACTGCCCCTGCCCTCGGAAGGAACCGTCCTTATTACCATCTCTGACAATGATAAATCTGCATCACTCGATGTCGCAAAACAGTTTAAGGATATCGGCTTTACGATTATAGCAACCAAGGGGACCAGCGATTTTCTTTCCAGGCACAAAATCGAATCACAGTGTGTCCTTAAAATGCACGAAGGAAGGCCGAATGTCCTTGATAATATCAAGAATGGAGACATTCATCTTGTTGTCAATACACCGTCCGGCAAGCAAAGTAAATACGATGATTCCTATATTCGCAAAGCGGCCATCAAATACAAAATACCTTACATCACAACAGTGGCCGCCGCCGTCGCGACTGCAAAAGGCATAGCCGCCTTTAAGAAAAAGCCCGGCCAGATAAAGTCCCTGCAGAGCTACCACGCAGATATAAAATGACCTTTTGAAAGTCCTTTCCAGTTAAGGCTCTAGTGGGGTCGTCCCGAGCTTGACGAGGGAGCTATCGAACAATATCATTCCTGCGTAAGCAGGAATCCATAAATAATTATTCATCAATAATCAGTAATCATTGAAATATCTATGCCAGCGATTCCCTGCAAAATTGAACGCACTTTGTAACTTCAATCACTGCGTTTGAACCTTCGGGAACTTTGTATTCAAGCTCGATATCACCCGGAAACTTCCATTGCTCTCTCTTCATTAACTGCAGGATTAACGCCAACGGCGTGTCACCCTCACCGAAAGGCATATTCGGGCCGTTATTGACCTTCCGGTCCTTCAAATGAAGGCTCAGGATTCGGTCATGGTATTTTTGGATCAAGGGTATCGGCGACTCGCTCGTCCCGGCTACGAAATGTCCAATGTCTAAATTTATCCCTAAATATTTTCCATACGACAAAATAGGTCCGTCGTATGTCGTGGATTT
>CAZIAN010000307.1:0-6272 GCA_964537355.1 uncultured Pirellulales bacterium
AAATTGGCACCGAATGGTTTGAAAAATATAATAAAGACTCCGGCAGAACCTGTATTCAATACTCAAGTGATGATGTAAGCAAAGAAATTCGCGACAGCTTTACATTGCCCGGCCGGGCAAATCTTTCTAATCTCGCAGGCGCAATCGCAATAGCCAGGCGTTTTGGCATTGACGATGAGCACATTAAAAAATCACTGCCCGAATTTAAGACGCTGCCTCACCGGCTCGAATTCATCGCCGAAATTAACGGCGTTTCCTGGTACAATGATTCGATAGCCACCACACCACAAAGCGCTATTGTAGCATTGGAGGCCTTTGGCCAACCGAAGATTATTATTGCCGGCGGATACGATAAGAATCTACCCTTCGATGAGCTTGGCAAAAAAATAGCCGCCAGCGCCAAAGCCGCTGTCCTGCTCGGTCAAACATCCCAAAAAATCGCAAAAGCGATTAAAGAGCACAAGGGCATAAGTGCACAAGAGCACAAGGGCACAAGGATTGAAATTGTTGACTCGTTAGCACAGGCCGTCCGATTAACAAACCGGCTGGCGGAAAGCGGCGATGTTGTCTTACTTAGCCCCGCCTGCGCAAGCTACGATATGTTCGAAAATTTCCAGCACCGCGGCCGGGAATTTACAAAACTCGTCCGAGAAATCAACACTTGAAATTTAAAAAAAGGCCGGGCTAATTCATCAAAAAAACAACTACCGAATAAACCTGCCCGGCTTGCTGTACCTTTCGTTGGTATGTTACTTTTTGAGCGATTTACGAATCCTCTCGGCTAATCGCAGAGTTTTTTCATAAGTTACATCCTGTGGAGCTTCACCATCATCACTAAGTTCGGCCATCGCTCCACGAACCCACATGTTAAAATCTTTGTTCGTGTCAATCACTAAATCTTCACTAAGACTACCCGGCCTATCCCCAAAAGCACTCTCATCGACTTGGTACTTAATATTTAGATTGTAACCAAGCAGCGAGTTTCGAGCTGGAGGTTTCTTGTCTGGCACATAAAGACTCCATTCGTAGAATATCTCATCCTTTTGAGTATAAGCAAGATGGTGCCCCGTGTATTTTATGATAGGTTTCTGCGGAATTGACGTCAGAGCTTCAATTTTACCTGCCAGATCAGGCAACTTTCCTCCGAACGTAAGATTCTTGAAAAAGTCAATTTGCGAGCTGCGTTTTTTATCCGGGCAGCTCCAGACTAATATCACACTGCCATTATTGAGCGTGAAGCCTATGTGAGCATGTAATTCATAATCCCCTCGGCATCCTTTTAGGAGATCGATCCCGAGTGTGTCTGTTTCGGCGGTCTCCTTAGTATTATTCAATTTATATCCCTCCGGAGAATTTGTATCAAAAATTCCCTCCGGTGGAACTACACCAAGCTCAATAGTATGAAGGTCGAACACTAGCCTTAAATCTGATTCATCCTTCCCTCTACCCTGCCAGAATAGCACTCGTCCTATATCCCCTGATTCTGGAGCCAACCAGGTTTTAATTTTATTACCGAAACCGTTGACTACATAGAATTCACTTTCCCAGACATCAAAAACAACCCCTTCAATTTCTTCTTGTCCGACTTTAGTCGAGCCTTCGATTTGATCGATATTCCCAAACATCTGCATTAGAAAACCGGATGCTTTATGCGCCTCAAGTCGAGCCTTGAAATGACTTAGTTTAGTGAAAGAAATTGATTTCCAGGTTCGACCAGTACTTCGCGATCGATTGAAAGCCGAACTCATCACATACTGGCCATCTGAAATTGTTATAAAGTATTTGGGTTCACCTGTATCTTTGTCGATACCTCCTGGTTTGTATAGTCTGTAACGCCCGTTTTCAATATCGAACCAATGTTCAAGTTCTAATTTCACCGGTTCTCCAGTCTTCTGATCTGTCTGGGAAAGGTAACACCATGCTTTCATATGGATAGTCTTTGCGTTCTTGATCAATTCCGGCAAATCAGTAATCCCATAGGCTGGTTTCGCAATATCAATGGAATTACCAAACCAGTCTGTTACTATCATTACTGCTATAAATATCACCGCCGCGGCGGCGAGTTTTGTTATTTTACTTTTCATAATTATTCTCCATATATTCGGCTCAGTAAGAGCTGATTTTTGTTTTTTGTGAGCATCTACCGCCTGCAAAAAGCGGCCAAGAGCCTTATCATATGTCTCGGGGGTGGCTTTATAGCGGCTCTTTTTTATTAATCTTTCGATTTTTTTTGCAGGCTTCATTCTTAAACCTCACTATTCAAAATTAATCTTAATCCATTTATTCCGGCTCGATACCGGTTATGGGCCGTTTTAGTTGTCACGTTCTGCTGCTTAGCTATCGCCCTGAATTTCATCCGGCCATGAATACGAAGGACAATCGCCTCTCTCTGCTCGTATTGAATCTGACTCATAGCAGCGCCCAGTTTTTGAACTTCTTCACTCTTTATAACCAGATGAACCGGTCCATTGCCACTCGGTCGAACTTGTCCGGCTTTATTAATAGTCGAGCTTTGTAGTTTACTTCTCCGCACATAGTCCCGTGACCTGTTAGCAACACAAGTTTTCAAATAACCAGCCAGGGAGCTTCTTAACTCAAACTTATCCACAACCTGCAGCAGAGAAACAAAAACATCGTGTACGACGTCTTCAGCAGCCGCTTTGTCATATAAAAGGTTGGCCGCCAGTGTTCGCAAATCACTCTCGTACTTTTCATAGATGCGCCGGAAAGCAGCCCGGCTGCCACGCTTGCATCTCCATATAAGCAGTCTGTCTTCAATCATAAGCGCTTCGTTTATCTGATATCAGAACAATCGATTGTCTGTTAGTAGGACAATCCGCCAGCATGTTTTTTACCCTAAAATTTACTTTTTTACAAAAATTAAACAAAACGAGTTGAAAAACATGCTCTCCACTTAAAAAGCATGAAAAAAAGCCGAGCTAAAGTATGCCCGGCCTATGTTTCTGGTATTCTTACCAGGTTATCTTTCCTTCAGTTTGTAATCGGGTGGAATGTTGGGCTCAAAAACACTTGCATCAAGCTCCACATTCCATTGGATGTTTTCCATCACAAACTTGGTTGGTCTTTTTGCGCCGGCTTCCATTTTTTCTCCCTCGACTTCTATGCGCACCGGCAAACTTGTTTCCACATCCACCCAAAGTCGCATAACTGTACCTTCACCTGCGATGTCAGAATTTTTGCTCTCAATGCCTTCTACCTCGATACCATCGATACTTGTATGTCCCAGCTTTGTATAATCACCTGATAGGATCATTTTAAGCCATGTTCTTGGGTCATCAGTGTCTTGTCTTTTAGCAGACTGTTCATCTGACAGGTCGATACGCATATACGTTTTATCTTTGGTACGAATTATGTAAGCGAGATTCTTATTGGGCAGTCTGTACTTAACGACGAACACCTCGCCGTTCATGTAAAGACTGCTCTTGGTTCCATAATCTCCGGCTACATAATTCTCAGATTCAATGGTTAGTGTTTTATTTCCCGGATAGGAGATTTCTGTTGTCATATCGAAAGTCAAAGCAGGAATCTGCTCTACTTTCGCAACCACTTCTCCCCAAACGACACTTGCCATATCAGGCCCGCCAGTAAAGGTCAAACCTAAAACCACCGCAACTATTATCACCGCCGCAGCGGCTAATTTTGTTATGTTACTTTTCATGATTATTCTCCATATTTTCTGCTCTACCGGTTGCTGTCCGCTCATGTGCCGGATTAATCTTCTTCTTGCCTGCTCCACATCGCGAGCGGCAACCTCAGAGCCGGGTTCATACTGTGAAATAACTTCAAAACGACGCTTAATTTCTTTCTCATCAATTTCCGACATAATATCAACTCACCACAACGCTATACGCATTTCTACTGGATTAACTTTTTTCTTTAGCAAACATTTCTCTTAGCTCAGTTATGGCTTTCGAGCATAATGCTCGCATATACTGCGGCTTTTTACCGAGACGCCGCCCGATTTCCTCGTAAGAATCCTGCTCGATGTAATGCATCACAACTACGTCCCGGGCTAAATCACTCAGCTTCGAAGCAGCATTGAGGACTTGTTCCAACTCTTCGGCCTGAATCATTTTCCCAAGTGCCGATGGCCTTTCCTTTGGGGACGGACAATTCTCTTGCGATATTTGGCATGTTGCTTTTTGCCTTCTGCGCCATTCGAACGCGAGATTTATGGCGGCGCGGTAAGCATATGCAAAAGGCTCATCTGCTTTATCAAACGCCCTGGAATTCCATAGCCTTAGGAAAAGCTCCTGCAGCAGGTCCCCCACAACGTCCTCGCATCGCGTTAGTCGCCCCAGAAGCCTGTGCAGACGTTCTCCCGATGTATCCAAAAGTTGCAAAATCTTTTTTTGCCGCTCTATCAAAAACTGTCCTCAATGCTTCTTTTATCACTATTTTGCCATGGCCTTCACCATTATAGATGAAATTCACATCGAGCGCGCACCTCATTTTTCCCCGAAATGTTTACACCCACAAATAAAAAAAGGCCAGGACCCCCGCTTCTGTCTTCAACAAAAGCCACGGAGCCCCGGCCTCATTATAATCACTTCCTCTCCTTTAGTCACATGACCTCAGGCAAGTCATTTCTGCTCTTCCAGCCAAGGAACCTCAGGCAAATCACTTGGCCCCACATCACGTATACTCAAATCTCCATAGACAACTCGATAAGTTGTTGATCCCGACGGCTTCCACCAGCACGCAGCTTTGGTGCCATCACCGAGTTTGACATCCTCGCCAACATATTGATAGTCACTGCCTTCTGGCAGTCTTTTCACAAACTCTGTACCTAACATGGATTTGAACTTGTCCTCTTTTGGAATTTCCAAACTCTCTCTCGTTTCAGCTATGTATTTATCGAACGCTTCTTTGCCGCGACGGCCACCCTTGAACAAGGTAGGGAATTTACCGCCAAGGGCCTTGGCGTTTACTGACAATCCTTCGATAAGATGCTCTTCCGTCAATTCAAACGGAATTCTAAACTCTTCGGTTCCCATGTTCACTACTACATAATCGTCCGGTAGCGTCATATCGAAAAGTTTATCATCCAGTTCGACATCGAAGGTGATGTTGCTCAGGATAGTTTTGTCTATTCCTTCCTTGGCTATTCGTTCTATTCTTATTGGCAGAGCGGTGTCAGGGTCCGCCCAAACTGTGATTTCTTTGTTCTCTTTGGAAACCTTGAAACAGACAGTATCTTGTCCGTCAATTTTCATCCTGCCCAGATATTTTTCCGTTCCATCTCGAAAATCCTTCTTAAGCCCATCATAGGTTTGCAGTGTATCATTGCCCCCGTGATCAGGAGCGTAATAAGACCACTTTTGTTCAGGGTATAGAAGCACGTATCGATTCTGGCGGCTTAGATCCATTATCGAGATTGATGTTTCTTCATGAGGAGGTCCATCATGATATCGATGGCCTTCTGTTGCATCGGTGCGGCGGTACGGTCCCTTACTCCTGTTCGTGCCTTTTCCCCAGCAGTACTCGCCGTCTTCGTACTGCTTTTCCGACTCGAACGTAAATGTGACCGTCTGTGCCGCATCCATATTTTCAAGCACGTCCGCCCATGCAACACTGGCACCATCGGGGGAAACGCCAAAGTAGTATGTACCGAACAACACTGCAATAATTATCCCCGCCGCAGCGGCTATTTTTGTAATTCTATTTTTCATAATTATTCTCCAGATATTCTGCTCAGTGGCAGATGTTTTTTTGTTTTTCGATTTTTCAAATGCCCCGATGACATCACCGAGAACTGCGTTGTCTGTTTTGGCATTTGTATCGATGTTTATATCTTTTAGTAACTTTTCTATATTTTCTGCCTGTCTCATAATTTCACCTCACTATTTAAGATTGACCGCAGTTTATCCAGTCCATAACGGTACCGGCTCTGGACCGTGTTAATTGAAACGCCCTGCAATTCGGCAATTGCCTTAAATTTCATTTCGCCCTGAGCGTGCAGAATTATTACCTCTCTCTGGTGATACGGAAGCTGTGCCATCGCGTTATTCAACAGCCTTACTCGCTCGCTGTCGATAATCCATTGCTCCGGCCTTTCTAAATTCGACACCGCTGTCCCGGCTTCATCGTGGCCGATAACTTCCCGCCGTCTGGTTTTATTCGCGTTTCGTACACGATTAACTACACAAGTTGCTAAATAACTCTTGAAATTGCCGCTGAGTCTTAATTTCTCGGTAGATTGGGCAATTGATACGAAACAATCGTGCACAATATCTTCGGCGGCGGCCCTG
>CAZIAN010000308.1:0-1150 GCA_964537355.1 uncultured Pirellulales bacterium
ATAGCATTCGGTCTCGACAGGCTCGTTATGCTCCTGACCGGTACGGAAAATATCAGAGACGTCATTGCCTTTCCGAAGACCCAGCGGGGCCAGTGCCTTTTAACCGATGCTCCCAGCGAAGTCGACCCAAAACAGCTTGACGAGCTGAACCTGCGCACCCAGAGGCATTCGCACAAAGCCGGACAACAAAACGATGAGTAGCTCTGTTGGCTGCGTTGGAATATATTATTCAACTTATAACGGGACAGTAGTTGGTTTAACAGATGAAAACAACTAATGCTTTCCGGAAGCGAATTTTAATTCACCGGATTTATATAAAACACATCTGGCAGAAGCTTTTGAGGCTTTTGCGGCTATCACCGGTCTCCCTGGCGAAAAAATGCCGAATCACCTTCGGCGCCGCTGTAATATTTATCCTGACAATTGCTCTTCTTCTGCCCTATATCTGGATGGGTCAGCTCATCAAAAAAGACCTGCTCGATACCGGCAGGGCAAGGTCGCAGACACTCCTCGACCGGCACTTCCAGCTAAAAAACACCGGCCAAACAACCCTTCCCCTAAACAGCCTCGGACTGCTCGCCGATGTGAACGATCCCGACATACGCTGGATTCGTTTCACTCCCGCACCTGCGCAGCCCGAAGGCGATGAAAATAAAGCTGCTTCTATTGAGTTGACCGAGAAAATCAGCCAGACGATTGAATCTCTGAAAGATAATCCCACCCAGAATGACAAAATCATCTTAAACAAACAGACCGGTATGCTCCGGGCCAATTATGTGAGGATTTTCAGAGCCACCGACAATTGCATAACCTGCCACAATCCACAGGGCTCCGCAAGCGCATTTTCGTTGAATGAACATGTAGGGACGGTAATTATTTCTCTAAGAGGTATCGGTAGCGAAATCAGCAAAACAATCCTTATGAACAGAATATGGGTTATTGTTGCGGGCCTCATCGGCGGCATCGGCGCAATTGTCATTTTCTACTGGATAACTCAGCGAGTCATCCTCCGGCCAATCCGACAGCTAAGGGCGATTGCGAACAATGTCACCGAGGGAAATCTCGATATCAGAAGCGCAATTAAGACCGGAGACGAATACGAGAAGCTGGCAAACGCCTTCAACAACATGCTCGACGGCCTGCAGGCCGC
>CAZIAN010000308.1:1250-6264 GCA_964537355.1 uncultured Pirellulales bacterium
AGCCTTCTGAATATGATTAACGACCTCCTCGACTTGGCGAAAACGCAGGCCGGAAAAATGGAGCTGCACATTGAAAAAACCTCCGTCCAGCAGTTAAGCCTGGAGCTGATTTCGTCTTTCTCCCTGATGACCGAGAAAAAGAAAATAAAAGTCAAGCTGAAAGTTGACCCCGATATACCCCTTCTTTTGACGGACGCCGGAAAGGTCCGCCAGATACTCTATAACTTCCTGAGCAACGCTGTGAAGTTTACAGCCAAGCGCGGCACAATCGAAATCCTTGCAGGCGCCCCATTGAGCGGCCCGCCCTACGTCGCAAAATGGGAGACTGAAGAGCTGGCGGTTGAAAGAATGGTTCGCATTGCCGTAAGCGATACCGGCTGCGGCATCGCGGATGCTGACAGAGTAAAGATTTTTGAAAAATTTAGACAGGTTGACGGCTCCATAACACGCGAATCGACCGGTACCGGTCTGGGTCTTACCATCAGTACCGAATTGGCCGCTATGCTCGCCGGAAGCGTTGGTCTTCAGAGCGAGCTTGAAAAAGGCTCAACCTTCTGGCTCGATATCCCCATTACACTCACAAAAGAAACGAATGCGTAATACTAAAATAAGAAAGGGAAAAATTATGCGTCTGAAATCTTCATTCTTGTTTTTTCTTGTATTTGTATATGCCTGCTCTGTTGTCGGTATTCCCCTCAGTGACTGCCTTGCGTCATCTTCCGATACTCACCCGTTTTCCATTCACGATATGCTTGCGATGGACCGCCTCTCCGACCCGCAGGTTTCACCGGACGGCAAATTGATTGTCTTTACATTAAGAAAGACCGACCTCGAAGCCGACAAGGGTCGAACAGACCTCTGGCTGATTGGCGCAGGCGGTACTAACCTTCGACGTTTGACGTCTCATCCCGAGGGCGACTTTAATCCCCGCTGGGCGCCAGACGGCAAGTCCGTCTGGTTTATTTCCACACGCTCGGACTCCGCGCAGGTGTGGCGTATTCGCATTGACGGCGGTGAAGCCCAGCAGGTTACGGACCTGCCCCTTGACGTCGGAAATCTGCTCGTCTCGCCCGATGGAAATCACATCGCCTTTACTATGGAAGTTTTCCCCGACTGCAAAACGATTGCCGACACAAAAGACAGGCTCGATGAAATCAAAAACAGAAAAACGACCGGACGAATTTACGAGCGGATTTTTGTCCGCCACTGGGACACGTGGAAAGACGGCCGACGCTCACACCTGTTTGTCATGCCCATTGCCGGCGGCGATGCGGTTGACCTGATGTGGGGTATGGATGCCGATACTCCTTCAAAACCGTTCGGCGGCCCCGAAGAAATCACTTTCACTCCCGACGGCGGGGGGCTTGTCTTTTCCGCTCGCGATGCCGGCCGAGCCGAACCCTGGTCAACGGACTTCAATCTTTACTCGATACCAATCGATGGTTCCACGCCGCTGAAATGTTTGACTAAAGACAACAAGGCTTGGGACACAAATCCGGTTTTTTCACCCGACGGCCAAACCCTCGCCTACCTGGCTATGACTAAGCCGGGCTATGAGTCCGACCGTTTTCGAATTGTCCTGCGCAATTGGCCTGACGGCGAAAAACGTGTCCTCACCGAAAACTGGGATCGCAGCCCTTCCTCATTCTGTTTCTCCGCCGACGGAAAAACAATCTATGCAACCGCAACCAACGTTGGCCAGGACTCTCTGTTCGCCGTCAGTGTAAAAACCGGCGCCGTTCGCACCATTGTCAAAGAAGGCCGAATCGGTTCACCCGCTATAGCGGCCGGTAGAATTATTTACGGAATGAGTAACCTCCGCAGTCCTGTTGAATTGTATTCGGTCCAACCTGACGGCCGTAATATCCGAAAAATCACAAGCATCAACGACGAAAAAATCGCCGCTGCCCGCATGGGCCAGTACGAGCAGTTCACCTTCACCGGATGGAAAGACCAGATGGTTTATTGCTATGTAGTCAAACCCGTCGATTTCAATCCCGCGAAAAAATACCCCGTGGCATTTCTCATTCACGGAGGTCCCCAGGGCTCCTTCGGCAACAACTTCCATTACCGCTGGAACCCCCAGGCCTACGCCGGTGCCGGCTACGCTGCCGTCATGGTAGATTTCCACGGCTCCACCGGATACGGACAGGCCTTCACAGATTCGATCCGCGGCGACTGGGGCGGCAAACCTCTCGAAGACCTGCAAAAGGGTCTCGCCGCCGCCTTAAAACGCTACCCCTGGATGGATGCCGACAAAGTCGGCGCCCTCGGAGCCTCCTTCGGCGGTTATATGATTAACTGGATATCGGGCAATTGGCCCGACCGTTTCCGCTGTATGGTAAACCACGATGGCAACATTGACGAGCGAATGGCATATTTCGATACCGAAGAACTCTGGTTCCCGGAGTGGGACCATATGGGCACGCCCTGGGACAATCCCGCCGGCTATGAAAAGCACAACCCGGTAAACTTCGTAAAAAACTGGAAAACTCCAATGCTGGTCATACACGGCGCACTCGACTATCGGGTGGCCGATACCCAGGGGCTCGGCACATTCAACGCCCTGCAGCGGCTCGGAATTCCCAGCAAGCTGCTCTACTTCCCCGACGAAAGCCACTGGGTCCTAAAGCCTGCGAATTCCATTCTCTGGCACGAGACGGTAATAGGCTGGCTGGACCGTTGGCTAAAAAATCCTGATTAAAAGGAATTACAGGAATCATGTAAATCAGGATTGATTATTTCCGGTACCTGTGCTATCCTGTGTTACCGATAAATAAAGCCAACTATTCTGGATAAAATCATGACTAAAAAATGTGTAAGAGCTATTTTCCCGGGCTCGTTCGACCCGATAACGAACGGACATCTGGACGTTATCGAACGCGGCATAAAGCTCTTCGACGAGCTTATCATCGCGGTCGGAAGAAGTCCGGTTAAACATCAGCTCTTTAGCCCTGAAGAGCGGGTCGAAATGATTGATGAACTGATCCGCGAAAAAAAGATGACGGGCATCTCGGTGGAAAGTTTCGAAGGCCTGACGGTCGAATACGCAACAGGTAAAAAAGCCGACGTAATCCTCCGCGGCCTCAGAAGCCTCACCGACGTCCAGTATGAATTCCAGCTTGCTATGACAAACCGCGCTGTCTCCGGTATTGAAACCATCTTTATTATGACCAGCGAGCAGTACGGTTTCACCAGCTCGACCTTGATTCGAGAAGTCGCCTCTTTAGGTGGAGATTTATCAAATTTAATTCCGAATAATGTTTACGAGCGAATAAAAAAACACCTTAAAGAATAAAATTAATGCTCAATGCCTGATGCTCACCGAATAACGAGCATCGAGTATTGAGCATCGAGCGCGAAATGTTTACTATCAGTGTTGAAACGCACTTTTGGGCATCGCATCAACTGGTTTTGCCGGACGGCTCAAAAGAGCCATTGCACCATCATAACTGGCTTGTTACCGCAGATGTCGGCTCCGACACGCTCAACGATATGGCCGTTGTTATGGACTTTCATGAGCTTAAACAGATGCTCGATAATATCGCCGCTGAGTTTAGTAATAAGGCACTGAACGAAACCGGCTGTTTTCAGCAGAACAACCCATCTGCCGAGAACGTAGCAAAATATATATACGATAAACTAAGGACCAAGTTGCCCGAAGGCGTCAAGCTCAGAAATGTAAAAGTCGTTGAACAGCCTGGCTGCTCGGCAAAATACGAAACAGACCTTGACACACTCTAAGGAGGATTAAGGCCAAAAATCTCTTAAATCCTGAATAATCTGCAAAATCTTTGGTTTCGCCTGTAGGTGTTTTAGAAAATTGTCGATTATTTAGGCAGGCTTTTGGTATAATATACGGATGAAATCTTTTGCAGGGTACTCGATGCTCGTAGAAGAAGAAAATCGAGTATCCCCAATCAAGAATCGAGTTGACTATGCAGTGTCAAATTTGTAACAATAATAACGCAACTATCCACCTCACTGAGATTTCAGACGGGGTCCGCAGCGAATTACACATCTGTGAAAATTGCGCCGCCGAACAGGATATAGCCGTGAAAAGTCACATCCCGATAAATGAGCTGCTAAGCGGCCTGCTTGCCGTCCAGCCCTCGGATGAAGAAATCTCCGGCACCGCCGAACAGCAGGTCGCCTGCCCGAACTGCGGCTTTACACTCGCCCAGTTCAGAAAGCAGGGCGTCCTCGGCTGTCCCTATGATTATGAGTTTTTTGAAAAGTCGCTTGCCCCGCTAATCGAAAAGGCACACGATGGCAAAACAACCCACTGCGGGAAGCTTCCTTCGAAAACACCGAAGAACACCAGAGATGAGATAGAGCTGCTGAACATCCGTCGGCGGCTCGAAGAAGCGGTCAGGGCCGAAGATTACGAGATGGCTGCTGAATTACGCGACAAAATAAAACAAATGGAAAAATAACGACGGATTGTGTACAGTATCAGATATGAAACTCACGGATATAAGTAACGATATAAATGAATGGTTCAGCGGTTCCGGCCCCCAGGCCGATATCGTCGTATCCTCAAGAATCCGTCTGGCAAGGAACATAGCAGGATATAAATTCCTCAGCCACTGCTCCAATACCGAAAAAGCTGAAATACTCGAAAAGCTCAAGGGTGTGCTCATGTCCCTTGAGCTTGGCGATAAAACCTCCTATATCTGTGTGGACAAGGCTCCCTCTCTAAGCAGGCACTTCCTCGTCGAACGCCATCTCATCAGCCGCCATCACGCCTTCGGCAAAGGCCCTCGCGGCGTCGTTATGGTCCAGCGCGAATTTTTCACCGCGATGATTAACGAAGAAGACCATCTGAGGCTCCAGGTGCTCAAAGCCGGCTGCCAGCTATCGCAGTGCGCCGAGCATATAAATAAAATCGACGATATGATAGAAGAGAAAATCGATTTCGCTTTCAGCCCCAGGTATGGATACCTTACCGCCTGCCCGACGAATCTCGGAACAGGTATAAGAATTTCCGTAATGCTCCACCTTCCCGCTCTGA
>CAZIAN010000309.1:0-3119 GCA_964537355.1 uncultured Pirellulales bacterium
TGCTTGCGTCTTCGCTAAAGCTACGACGAGACAAGCAAAATAACGCTTGTGTCAACTCGTTACCTGTACTATTTCCCTTTATAACAGATGATAGAGCCGCATTCAGTAGTCATATACAATTTTCCGTTTGCAGCGACGAGGCCATCGAATGCCGGCAGGTAGGGAAGTTTATTTTCGGCGAGCTTTTTGCCGTCCTTCTTGGAGAAGACCTGCATAACTCCACCATGCTTGCCCTTGAACCATGCCGCCTGCAGTGCCATCTTTTCCTTGTAAACTTTTTCGTTGGAACGACCCCAGAGTTCCTTTTCGTCGGCTACATCACGGGGTCCAGCGATAAAGAGCCGGTCATTCGCCAGGACCATGGCTTTTGCCAGTATCTCGGGTTCCTCCAGTATCCAGTTGTAGTCCAGGGCACTAAGTTTTTCCTTCGGTTGCCTGGCGAGCTGTTTCCAGTCCACAGATTGGGCCGCCAGGGGATTGTCAGTAGGGTATTTGCCTTTGATCCACGTGCCTTCAAGCTTGGGGATTCCCACCTTACGCTTAGGTGTTTTACCTGCGCTGAAGAGCCGATATTCGCTGACGGATGTGTTGCACAACAGTTCCGGGTCCCGGCCATACGAATAGGCGTTTTCCTCATCGATACACATTACGCGACCGCAGGGAACCCGCTTGGGCGGCAACTGGAATTCCGCCCAGCCTTCGCCGGCCGCCCTGCCGTAAATCCAGTAGGTCCGCTGGTGCCAGCCATCGTCCAGGAACGAGATGGGCGAGAAAAGGTGAACTTCTTCATCGTACTGCGTATCCGGGCGCTGAGGCCTGACTCGCACGCGTTTGCCGTCCATAGTAAAGGTCTGAGATTTCATGTACACGTATTGGCCGTCACTTGAAAGGATGTCGGGCATTGCTACGGGCATGTGCTTGCCCATCAGGACGTCCTGTAGATGTTTGTCGGTGCCTGGTATGCGGTTATCCATAACATTCTCAAAGAGGAGTTTGCCCGTTTCCGGCTTGAGTATGAGCATGCGAATGCCGCCGTCAATGAACATCGAGCGACCGGCCACGCAGTAAAGCTTATCGTCCTGGATCAGCGTGCTGCCCGAAAGCGGCCAAACCGACTCAGGCTGACAGTAGGACATCAGCCTGCGCGCGCTGGGAGCGGCCTGGAATTTCCAGGCGAGTTCTCCATCTGCAACGATCAAAGCGTACACGCAACCGTCTGCGCATCCGAATATCGCAAGCCCTTTGTAGATGGTCGGCGAAGAGTCAACGCGCCCGTCAGCGACGAAGTGCCAGATTTCCCGGCCCGAAGCAGCATCCAGAGCATAGACGGTGTGTTCATCGACAGCGCTCAGAAAGAGCTTCCCGGCGGCAGCGGTTGGCTGGCTAATCTTCCTGCCGAAGTCCCTCTTCCATGACTGTTCGAGATCGGCGGGAATATCCGTGCGGGCGTACCCGCTGCGCTGATTGTCGTGGCGGAAGGTCGGCCACTCTGAGGACGTATATCTGATGCGGTTATCGTACCTGCCGAAGGCGGGTCCTTTAACCCATCTGTCTTCGACGGGCGGTGCCTGGGCCGACTGGGCCTCTGGCGCGACGGCGTTGAAGCCGTTGAGTTTGGACTGGTATGAGCACGCGCATGCGCTTGGAGTGGCATAAACCATGCCGTTAGCAGGCATGATCCCGTAAATGCAACCCCCGCGGAACCAGTGGTTGATGGTCCACGTATCTGCTGCCATGTCGTAAACCGGGGTACCCATTATCGGCGGCAACTGGTACTTCACGGTTGCCCGGCCGGGATAACATCTCTGGTGGATGTAAAAAGACTTTATCGGATTGCTGTATTCGGCGAGCATGTTTCCATCGGCAAGGCTGTACGTGGTATAAGCCCCGTTGTTCCGGGGTTGCATTGCCCATACTTTGTTGCCGATAACGTAGAAATCCTCGAGGCTGAAATGTCCGGAGCGAGGCTTGTTCCTGACTGACCAGAGTATCTTACCCGTCTCAACGGAGATTGCGTAGATTTCTTTCATCGGTGAGAACAGAACTCTGTCCTTGCAGATGACCAGCCTCGGACCGCCATATCCCGTGCCGTACAGCTTTGCTTTCGAAACATTAGTTCTCCAGTTTTCCGAGCCGGTGTTTCTGTCGAAAGAAATAACAGCACTGCCGTCATAAAGGCATACCATTCTATTGTCGGCAGTGAGTGTCAAAGGGGCTACAGGCATTTTCTTTTCCCAGAGGAGGCTGCCGCTTTCGGCCTGTATTGCCTTGACAACGCGCAAGCCCTTTTCAGGGGTCCATCCCCATAATTTGCTTGCCCTGTCCCGTTCTGTCCAGCAATTCGCATTCTGCTGGTTGTAGTCGATGGGCTTGCGGTCAGGGTCCACTGCTGCGAAGACGATACCGTCGGAGACGATCAACTCGAAGGTGCTGGTCGTGCCGGCATAAGTGCAAACTGTCTTGCCTGTAGCTGCGTCAAGACACATGAGGTCCTGCCCTATACCGGGAGCAATATAAACCCTGTCATTGACGGCAACCAATCTCCTGGGTAACCAACTCGGACCACTTTTAACTGGATAGAGGGGATTGAACCAGTCGTGGAGAGGCCGTTTCCAGAGGACAGTGCCATTGAAGGCATCGCGTGCCGTGAGGAAGATTTCGCACGGCAACTGGATAGACTCTGTCGGCCCCTCGTCCATCACATAGAAGATTCTGCCTGCAGTTGAGACCATTGCCTGCATGCTGGCCGTATGTTCGTGACTCCTGGCCCAGAACGGCCCACCAGTCCATCTCAAACCTTTTGGGTATCCGGCAATCAGGTCGTTGGACACGGACGTTCCCTGTGCGTCGTGGAGAAAGTGGGTCCAGTCGTCGATCTCGTCCGGCCATGGCTTCTTAAAAGTTTTCCATCCTTTAAGGCTGTCCACGGAAGCCGTCTTAATCCCGGATACATCCTGCCCTTCTTTAATCAGAGCCTGACCTCCGGGAACCAATACCCGTTTGATCTCATCGGCGGAAATCTCGCCAACATCAGAGACTACCAGCAGGTTCACAAGGCTATCTACGTAGGGCAGTTGTTTGCCGTTGAAAAGCCCGACAGAAACCTTTCCGTATATGCC
>CAZIAN010000309.1:3219-6262 GCA_964537355.1 uncultured Pirellulales bacterium
TTATTCATGGTTAGTCTCCTAAAAGTCGAAATACTGGTATCGACATTATATCGGATCTGTGTAAATTATACAAGCATGAATCGATCACCGTCGTCATTGCGTTACTTTTTCATTTTGCAGTTCATACTAAGACATAGATAACCTGATCAGACATTACTTTCTTAAAACGTAATGCATCAGTATTTCGTCCGTCTTATGCAGCCTTCTGCAGGCTTCTCTGGCAATATTAAGGATTAAAATACTAAATAGTTCGAGATCAATTTTTAACAACGACAGCAGAGCTTTGCGCGAGAGCACAATGAGTTTAGTATCTTCAACGCTAATAGCTGTCGCATCATGCGGCTGAATTCCAATCACCGAGGTCTCCCCAAAACATTGGCCTTCCTCAAAGACAATAAGCTCCAGGGGCGTTTGGTCTGTATTGGCCACCAGCTTAACAGAGCCGGACTGAACTATATAGATATGACTCGGCTGTTCGCCTTCGTTAAAGACATGTTCTCCTGCTTTGTAGCGGGCCTTTTCAAGAAGTCGAAAAAGAGTATCCAACTGCTTCCGGGAAAGTCCAGCGAAGATGGAAATCTTACTCAGGATCGGCAGGATATCCTCAATATCAAGAAACGAGGATAATTGTTTCTCTCCATCAAATTGTTTCTCTTCGTCGGACATGGCCTATCCTGTCTCTGTCTGCACCTGTCTTTATATATTATTATGAGAAGGGATATCATGTCCACTAAAAATCTGATTTCTTTATTAGTAAAGCTCTACAACTCGTTATACTTAGTAGATATCCAACCCAAAAAACGGTTGACACCAATCCCGGCCATCTTATCATAAGCTCATACAAAGAAAGAAGTGCCTAATTTGTGTGAGAGCAATAAATTTATGAACCGGGCTAAGAAGCGTACCAAGTTCCTGAGAAGACAGCCTGTTAACAGGCGTGTGATGATAGCGTTACTGCCTTGTGCGGCCGGCAGCATCTATTTCTTTGGCTGGCGCTGCCTTTTCATATTGATCTGGTCGGCGATAGTCGGCTTTATCGTTGAACTCATCTTTTCACGACGACGAGGTGAGCCTGTGAGCGAAGCCGTTTTTGTCACGAGCACGATATTCGCTCTGATTATGCCTCCAACGGTTCCGTTGCACGTATTGACTATAGGCGCTGCCTTTGCCGTGGCTTTCGCAAAAGAGGTTTTCGGCGGGTTCGGACGCAACATTTTTAATCCGGCGATGGCAGGCAGATGTTTTGTTTATATCTGCTTTCCTATTGCGGTTACAGCGACCTGGGCCCCGGTATCAGAAGGAACCTGGGGTGCTCTGTCTAAATGGACAACAGCGGACAACAAAGATGCTGTAACAAGCGCTACGCCTATGGCATATTTGAAAGCCGGCAGAATCGTCCTGCAAAATAATGATGATGAACAAGCCGTTGAGCAAATACCGGCCGACGTGATTGAGGGCCAGGTCGTAAATGTTGCGAGAGGACCATTTTTACGGTCGCTGTTTTTCGGACGAGTCAGCGGAACAATGGGGGTAACCAGTGCATTATTAATTTTGGTCGGGGGCATTTATCTTTTCTGGACTAAAACGGCGAGCAGGACGATTATTCTTTGTTTGGTTATTACATACGCGGTTTTGAATCAGGTTCTGTACGCCTTCGGCATTGCACCTGTGCCCGGGGCGCTGCCGGCAGTGCTTGGCGGAGGTTTTTTATTCGGCGCCTTCTTTATGGCAACAGATCCCGTCAGTGCCCCCAGAACAGAAGCGGCCAAGGTAATCTATGCCGTTTTGATCGGAGTTTGTGCTACTATCATAAGGAACTTCTCGATATTCAACGGGGGATTGATGTTCGCGGTCCTAATCGGGAATATGTTTGCTCCTATATTGGATTATACAATACAGGCGAATAAGAAACGCAAAGCTGCCGAAGGAGGTGGCTGATGCGAGAGAAATGGTGGTTTCCCGTCGTCTATATGTTTGTGATGACCGCGTTTTTCAGTTCGATCGTGATCGGGTTCTCGCAGGTTACCGGTTCAAGGGTCAAAGCAAACGAACATCTTGCCTTTGAGAAGGCTATTCTAAATGTTTTGCCCGGCTTATTTAATGAAGGAACAAGCAGATTGGAACTGCACAGGAGATTTGTCGAGCGTGTTAGCAGTCCGGATGAAAAGTCAGGCGGTGCTTATACATTGAAAGAGGCCCAACAAACAGTTGCCTATGCACTGCCGATATCGGGGCAGGGATTCTGGGCGCCCATAAAGGGTGTCATTGGTATCAAGGCAGATAGAAAGACGATTACGGGGATAGCTTTCTACGAGCAAAACGAGACCCCCGGACTCGGGGCTCAGATAACAAAAATCGGATTCACAGGTCAATTTTCAGGCAAGGTAATTTCGTCCGACGGCAAACCTCTTAATATAAAGCGGCCCAGCGAAGTATTGGGAAAAAGCGATGTTCATGCTGTTACCGGCGCGACGCAGACTAGTACAAGGCTGGAGAAGATAATTAATGATGCATTGAAAAATTGGCTTTCGGAATTTTCCCAAACGAATGGGGAGGGCCGGACACAGTGAATAACAAATCTGACACCAGGAAAATTATCATAGATGGGCTGTGGCGAAACAACCCGGTATTTAAGCAGGTATTGGGTATATGCAGCACGCTGGCGGTGACTAATCTTGTGCTCAATACTGTGGTGATGTGTGTTGCGCTGGTGTTTACGCTGTCTTTGAGTGCGGCGACGGTCTCTCTGTTGAGAAAGTTTACGCCTCGAAATATAAGAATGATGATTGAAACTCTGATTATAGGATTTTACGTAATAATCGTTGATCTGGTTCTCAAGGCGTATTGGCCGGAGATGAGCACTAATCTCGGGCCTTACGTAGGGCTGATAATTACAAACTGCATCGTAATGGGAAGATGTGAGGCCTATGGTAATAACAATCCGCCGGGGCCGGCATTTCTGGATGGTTTCTTCAATGCTCTCGGTTATACATTTATACTGCTGATAATTGCGACTATTCGCGAGCTTTTAGGCATGGGAACG
>CAZIAN010000310.1:0-6262 GCA_964537355.1 uncultured Pirellulales bacterium
AACAAAGCCAATTTGGGAAATGATATAATGAACATAAACACTAATATAACAATGAGTTACATGATTTTAGGCACTTGGCGTGGTGGAAAAACAAAGCCAATTCAAACCCAATTCAAAGCCAATTTAAGCCAATTTAAGCCAAAACAAACCCAATTCAAAGCCAAACAAAGCCAATTTATCGAAAGGGCAAAAATGAATCCTTTTGCGTGGATAAGGAGCCTTACGATTGTTTTATTAATGCTGCTCGCGGAATTTACCACCCTTAAGGGTGCCAATTTCAAACGAGGCGTTCATGAACGCCGAGAAGAACAAATAATAATTGACCTTGCCATTGGTGTTAGTATAGAATCTTATGTAACACAGAAAACATCTGTTGTAACTGAAATAATGAGAAAGGGTTGAAAACATGTCTATTAGCAATTCGAAAAAAGTGTCCCTTGCAATAGCCGCTGCCGGTATTGTGCCGTCGGTAGCTGATGCCGCCCGGAACAAAACAGTGAAGGAACTGATGGCCGGCATAAGGGACGATGATGCCGAGGTTCGAACAGAAGCCTGGCAGAGCGCCGGCGAAGTTGGAGCCCCGGCGGTCAAGCCTTTGGCAAGAGTAATGACTAACAGAGAGCCTGAAGTAGCACGAGCGGCTAAGCGTGGATTATGGAAGATAGTTCGCCACGTCGGTCGCCCCGGGGCCGCCAATATGAAAAGGGCGGTTACTGCCAAGCTGGTTGAGTTACTCAGTGATGACCAGCCCGTGCCTGTCCGCCGTGAAGTGTTGTGGATGCTTTCCGAAATAGGCAACAGAAATGCCGTCAAGCCGATAGCTGCTTTGTTGTCGGATAAAGACTTGCGAGAGGATGCCCGGATGGTGCTTCAGAGGATACCGAACAAAGCGTCGCTTGCGGCACTACAAGCCGCCCTGAAAGCTGCGCCTGATGACTTCAAACTTAACATAGCCCAATCGCTGCGCCAGCGCGGCGTGAAGGTACCCGGGCTTGACTGTGTAAAGCTGATACCTACTAAAGAGACGAACGTAAAGCCTCTGTAAGACAGCAACTATTTTTAGCACTTTATAAAATAGCTGAAATATCAGAGCAGAAAGGTAATAAAACGATGAAACGAACAAATAAAATTAACAGGCGTGAATTCCTGGCTGCAGCCGGAGCGGCGGTTAGTTTCCCTTATTTGATTCCCTCAAGTGTCCTGGCCGCACCGGGCCGGACAGGAGCAAATGAGAAATTGACGATGGCCCATATCGGCGTTGGCGGAATGGGTGGATACCACCTTCGTGATATGGTGGCAAGACGCGACCGAGGTGAGGTGAATATTGCCGCAGTTTGTGACGCGGATGAAAATCGGCTGGCCGCCGCGTTGAAAACCGCCGGTAAGGGTGTCGAACCATATCGCGATTACCGCTATATTCTCCAGCGCAATGACATAGATGCGGTTGTTATTGCTACACCGGACCACTGGCACGGAGTTCTGATGGTGCACGCGGCACAGTGCGGTAAGCACGTTTATGTCGAGAAGCCCGCCTGCTGTACTATCGAGGAAAGCAAGGCAATGGTCGCCGCTGCAAATGAAAACAAAGTATCGGTTCAGGTAGGTTCACAGGGCCGTTCGCAGCCGGAAGCCTATCTGGCCCATCGATATCTGGTCAACGGTAATATTGGCCACATCAGCCGGGTGGACTGCTTCCATTATCCCAGTCCGGAGGATAAGAATCCTGTCCCGGACAGTGACCCGCCGGCTGAACTAGACTGGGATTTGTGGTTGGGGCCGCTGCGCTGGCGTCCTTACAATAAGAGATATTGCCACGGTGTTTTCCGCTGGCTTCTGGAGTCGGGCGGCGGTCAAATTCGCGACCGTGGTGCGCATGTTATGAGTTGTGCTATGTGGTGGATGGGTGCCGACGGTACCGGACCTGTTACCGTTGAGGCAACCGGCACATCACCAACAAAGGGTCTGTGGGACAGTGCCGTCCTTATGGAAGTAACTTATGAGTTCAAAAATCCGGACTGGACATTGACATGGACTCAAATGCCCAATGATAAGCTGCCTAAAGCTGAGGAGAGGACAGGCAATGAGCCGGGTGGAAAAATCAGTCGGCCCGGTTACGGCGCGATATACCGCGGCGACAAGGGCGAATTCATCCACTGGGGCGGCGATGGCGGTACATGGGCTGAGAAAAAGGCCCGCGAATGGGAACTGCCTCCCGGAGGAAAGGATGTCTATAAGAGTCCCGGGCACAAAGAAGACTGGTTCAATGGAATCAAAA
This sequence comes from uncultured Pirellulales bacterium, assembly GCA_964537355.1. Lineage (GTDB taxonomy): Bacteria > Planctomycetota > Phycisphaerae > Sedimentisphaerales > Anaerobacaceae > NIOZ-UU13. Next base: position 2,276 of record CAZIAN010000310.1, read on the forward strand.
CCGGAAAGAAAACCATTATGAACATCGAAGCAGCGACCGGTGTGGCTAACCTGTGCATTTTAGGTAATCTCTCCTTTATTCTTGGTCGCAAGCTCGAATGGGACCAGGCAAAGCAGGAAATAGTTAATGACCAACAGGCACGGCGAATGATGTATCGCCCGCAGCGCCATCCGTATCATTTATAGCAAGAATAAGACGCAGGAGCCGGTACTTAAGACGCAGGATTTTGGCTTGTGCTCTTAAGTATCGGCTCTTTTAGAATACGGTGTTATGTTTTGGAGTCTTGTACAATTATTTCCGTAGGTCCGAGCAGTTTGTAACGTATGTTTCGCCAAACAATAGTCCTGCCGAAGGCCGAGGAAATAATATAACACAGCAGCAGTAACGACCACAGCCAGCAGGCAAAGATATCGGCAAGGCAGGCGGCCCTCATTGCCTGCCGCTCATTTTCGAGTAATCGTTCAGCGGTCCTTTGGCGGAGTATCGCACGGCCCAACTGATTTACGAAAAACACAACAGGTACTGAGATAAAAAGGTCCAGATTCGGATGTTGAATCTTCGCGGCGTAGATTGCCATACCGGCTGCCCCCCATATTCCCAATACCGAATATATGCTGCTGCACAATCCAAACCACCAGGTTTTCGGGGCGTATATGCGAGTTATAAGAAATTGTCTGCGGCTGAACTCAAAGAGTTTACCCCATGTAGTGGATTCATGCGTAGCCACCAGGCAAGCGGGAACGAAAGCTACTTTCATTCCGGCTTTTTTGACGGCTGTACTGAGTGACAAATCATCACTTAATGCTTTTGACCAGATTTTGTCAATGCCGAGGCGGCGAAATACATCGACGCAAATAGCCATTGACCCGCCCCATGCTTGATTGAAATGTGTGTTGCCAAGCAACTGGACGATCTTGGCGTTCACCGCCGAGAGAGCCAGAGTGGCCAGATTGTTCTTTGTAGGTATAAACCAGCGGTAACCGGTAGCTACGCCGTTCTTGGATTGCCTCAGGGGGTAAACCAGATGACTTAGCCAGTCACTGCGGACACAGGCATCGGAATCGGCAAAGGCGAGAACCTTGGTATCATCATCTATTCTTTCATAGCAGTACAATAAATTGTGGATTTTTTGACTGCATGATTGACTCTTTCCCGCAATGAATATCTGTACGTCTTTTGCTTTTGAGGTTTGGCTGAGTTGATTTTTCAGTTTATTTAATTCGCTGTAAGCGGGGTCTGACTCATCACCAACAACAAACCAGAGCGAATAATTTTTATAATCCTGGTCGAAGAATGATGTGATATTGTTTTGAAAATCTACGTCCAGACCTTTGCATGGTACAATCAATACAGCTCTCAGTGCCTGCCATAAACGCTTTTTTTGATACTTTGCCTGTGCATAGCGATAATTATTATATGTCTGAAGTAAGAAGAGTAATTGTGAGAGAATTGCCGCTATCGCTATATAGTAGTACCAATCCATTCTTGTCTCTTACAGCATGCCTTATAATCGAACTGAGCTTTACGATATTGAAGCCAGCGGAACTATGGAGTCGATCAGTTGCTCAATAGTGTACGATTTTGTCATGTCGATTGAAAGCAGGCAGCCGTGATTATGGTTCGAGGCGATAATTATCAGGTTGTCACCGGCCTGGTTCCATCCCTGCTCTTGCGGCTGATGTCCGAGGATGAAGATGTCAATGTCAAACATCCCAGCCAGTTTATCGAGCGTGGCCTGACTGTGTTTTCTTCCCCACGTTAAAAGGTAAGCGGAGCCCGGTCTGACCACATCATTAATTTTTAGCTGTCTTTCCAGAATTTTTGGTTCGAATTTATCAACGGAACGATCGTTTGGGAGCGAGTGCGACATCCATATTCTGTTGTTGCATCTGATGGCTAAAGGTTGTGAGAATAGAAATTGTCTAATAGCTAATGCGACGTCATCGCTGGCCTGCTTGAATTCCCGCTCTATGGCCTGACGCATAGAACGGTTCATTTCTTTGCCGTCTTTCATCACTTCGCTGTTGTTTATAAAGGCAGTGTCGTGATTTCCCATAATAATATGGACATGGTCCGGAAATTTTAATTTGTAACGAACAGCTTCAAATAATAATTTATATGATAAACAACCGCCCTGTGAATCTTCAGGGCCTCCATGTATAATCTCCTGTAGAATTATATGTCTTTCAGGATTGTTGGGCAAGTCGGCAAATGCAACTATTCTTTCGAAATTTCGCCGGTGTCCGTGGAGGTCGCCGGTTACAATCAAGCTGCCTTCTGCGGGCAAATGGACCACATTGCCGCGTCGAAATTTATCTGCATTGAGGACTTCAATACCTTTGTTCAGTAAGTCAATTATTGTTTGAGGCATTATTGTTTGAGGAGTTTTTATTAGTTTTTATCTTGCCGCCGAATATGCTGTGTACCATCAGGTCCAGTCTTGACATAATCGTCATCGTATTACGTGGACGCTGAGCGAGGTCGTCTTCGATACAATCCATCACAAGTTTAGAAATTCCCACAGGTAACTGCTTTTTTATCTCATTTGGTGCTCGTCGCGGCTCGATGATGGGTAAGCCGAATTTGTTCTTTTTGGGTATCATTGTCGGGGCGTGCTTTCCAGTGAGCGCCCAGTACATTGTTGCTCCAAGGTTAAAGATGTCGGTTTTTGGACCGAGCGGTTTGCGTTTCACCTGCTCAGGCGCAATATAGTCCGGTGTGCCTTGAATTCTCTGCTTTACAGTTCCGATTTTACAACTCTGACCGAGATCTATGATTTTGATAGAGCCGGCCTTGTTTATCAGAATATTGTTGGGTTTAATGTCGCAGTGAACAAAACCATGCTGATGCATAGCATTAAGGCCGCTTGCGACCATCCTGAATACGAGCAGCACATCGCCTAAGCTTAAGGTGGAACAATCTTCGAGGTTCTTGCCCTCAAAGTATTCCATAGCGAGGAGCATCTCTTTTACCTTAAACATACTGCGCATTTTTCTTAGTTCGAAACACTTACGGACGTAGGGATGGTCTATTTTGTGGGCTACTTTATGTTCGGTATCGACCTGCTCGAAGATCCTTGAATCCTCCGGTCTTTCGAATATGACTCGTTTGAGAGCAACTTTTGTGCCGTCTTCATCGTCGGTTGCCAGATAGATTGTGCTGCGCGCACCAGTTCCGATGCGCTTTATGATGCTATAACCACCGAAGTCGAGTATATCTTTACCCATACTATTAATGATAACCTAAAATATAGAAAACCACCCATTTATCGTAAGATGCGCTAAACGGGCCTTATGTTCGGCAAAATTGGCAATTTAGCTGCAGAACTGCTCCTGATATCGGACGTAAAACAGCCCCTGAATCTTACATGATTCCTCTAAAATTAAAGAAAAAACTAATTAAAATCATCTTTATATCGTACAATAAACCAACCTACTTGAGTTTAGCAAAGGCGGAAGTATACAATAGAATCGGCTTTTTATCCAGCTATTAGGGTAATTTTTCAAAATATCAGGCCAAAAAAATAGGCCTTGTAAATGTGGCATTCGACAGACTCTAATTTGTTATTTACAAATACCCTGCTCCAGCTCAATCGAGAGCCTGAGATTTATTCACCAAAGTCCTTTGGTATCGATAAAGTCTGCTACGAGGAGCAAATTGAAAAGATGGCAAAAGATGCAGCGGCAGCGGGTAGTACCGGTAATAATCCAGTAATACCGACTATTGACCAAATCAAAGAAATTTACTATAAGACTTATGAAACCTGACCCGTTATTAAAGGCGCCTCAGTCTGGTGGAGAATGGAAAGTTCAAGAGAGATGTGATAGGATGAGCTAATGAGAGAAATCAGATCACGGATAGTTTCATATTTCATTATCTGCCTCTTGGGCGTTACATCTATTAATTGCATAGGCCCGAAGCGAGAGAGCATCAAGGCACTGTCCCTGCCTAAGCACGGGGATGTCTATGTCGTGGCGCACCGCGGTG
>CAZIAN010000311.1:0-1616 GCA_964537355.1 uncultured Pirellulales bacterium
AATCGTTGGGGTGATGCGAATAATATCGCCGAAGTCCCTGCCGAATTTGAGCCATGCGGCATAATGCCTGTTGTGATCATAGACCTGGTCTCCGGAGAAAAACAGAAGGTCGGGCTTTATCTTTTTAAGGTTCTCAACGATATCCGATTTAGGTATGTCACCGCCGTGATTGGGATTTATGGAATTACCAGTAAATGCGGCCACGACGATGGTGTCTTTATCGATCGGATCTTTGAGGATAATACCCGTGTAATATGCGTTCTTGCCGTGAACAACTCGATATTCGATATCTTTTGTAGTGTCCCAGTTCTCAACGCGGAAAACAGCAGTCCAGCCCTTTTCGACTACTTGTGTCTTGGTTATCTGTCTCCAGCTTCCTGACTGTTTGATTTCGAGCCGGACTGTTCTGTCCTCACCTTCCTTGAGTGGATACAACTGAGCCGTCATCTTCATAATATTATTGTGAACAGTATAGAGTGCAAAGCAAATCACTTTGTCCCTGGAAACTTCCGGAATATTCAGAAGTTGAGCGTTGGCTGTACTCATTAACAGGATTGTCACTATAACTGCCGTGAACACTCTTGTTTTCGTCAAGTTCATTTCTGTTCCTTTCCAGAATATATTACTGCCGCCTTTATTTTCAAACTCCCGGCGATCAATTATCAGTCTTTAATCAGATAAGGTTCTTCAGGCAGTTCGCGTATCCAGATGTTACGAAAGCAAAGCGGATTACCGTGGTCCTGGAGTCTTATATGCCCCTTCTCGTGAGGCGATCCATACCGGGCTTTTATCTTATGTGAAGTGGTCCCTTCAATCTCAAGGTTATTATGAACAACGACACCGTTATGAATCACTGTAATGCGGGCCTTGCGAATGCACTTGCCGTCTTCATCAAATAGTGGGCGAAGGAAGCTTATGTCATAGCTCTGCCATCTGCCGGCCTGACGGCAGGCGTTGACCATTGGAGGATGCTGGCCGTAAATAGCTGCAGCCTGACCGTCTGCGTATGTTCTGTTGGTCTTATAATTGTCATCCGTATATGAATCAAGTACCTGAACTTCGTATCTGTCCATCAAGGACACACCGCTGTTGCTGCGCTTCTGATCGGTTATCTTCGGGTCAAGACCTGTAGGTGTTCGCCACTCGATATGTAATTGGCAATTGCCGAATTCTTTTTCTGTATGAATACCTCCGGCTTTTGTGGGGACCTCCATATAGTCATCGATTATTTTCCATTTTGCTTCACCGTTGCCTCTGTCGCTTCTCCATTCCGAAAGGTCTGTACCGTCAAACAAAACAATGGCATCCGAAGGCGGTTGGCCGAACCGTCTGGCGGGTGTGATAACAGGCGGATTCTTGCGATCCATGTCATGTACGGCATACTTCTTAAGTTCATTTGCGGCATAGCCGCTTACGCCTAAAACGCTTGATACTAAAAGCAAACAAAAGACAATCTTAATCACTTTTACACTCTTTTTCATAATTAGCTCCTCTGATTTTGTAACTGTCATTCGAATTTCTCCTCAATTGGTCGCCGTCCGGCAACGTTACCGAACACCGAAGCAATATGATACCGGTACTTGCCTCCAAAAACCACTATTTTTTCTCTTTTCTTG
>CAZIAN010000311.1:1716-6251 GCA_964537355.1 uncultured Pirellulales bacterium
CTTGGGCCTTCTCCCGACGAACGGTTTCATCTATTTCCATATCTAATCTGCGGGCTTCTTCGCGGAGTTCGTCTGCTTGGTCGTGATGGCCTTCCCTCTCAGCATTGTCAGCAGCCTCATTGAGTTCGGCAATTCTGTGGTGCATCTCTTCTAAATGTTTGTCGATTTCTAGATGTTCCATTTCGCGTTTCAATGAACGTTCGAGTTCTTCGGCTTCGGCCCGCAGTTCTCTGGCATGTTCTTTTTCGCCTCGCTCTTCGACCTCTTCAGCCATTCGCCGCAGGTGCCCGATACGTTCATCGGCTTCACGAAGGTTCCGGTCATCTATTTCCCTTTGATTCGCTTCAATCTTCTCGGCTATCCTCTCAGCATTTTGGTGAAGTTCCACTGCCTCATCGGGATGGCCTTCTCGTTCGGCACGCTCGGCGGCCTCTTTGAGTTCGGCAATTTTGTTATGCATCTTTTCAATATGTTCGGCCATCTCCATTTCTTCGAATCCGCGCTCTACTTCTCGTTCAAGCTCTTCTGCCTCCGTCCAAAGACGTTTAGAGTTCTCTTCATGCTCACGTGCCATCGCACAAAGCTCCTCGATACGCTCTCTTGCCTCCTGGAACTTGCGCAGTGGTTCCTGTTCTCTTTCATCGATGAAACCATCCCGGTTTCGGTCGAACCTTTTTTGCAAATCATTCTTGACAGGTCTCCTGTTTTCAGCAATAGATGCAGCGGCCGTAACAAGAACGCATACAATCGATAGGATAAATATTTTTTTCCACATTTTTTTACCTCCAATCTTAACTAAGGCTTGCATTATAAATACCTTTGAAATCAATAAAGGATTAATGCTGCAATACGACTCCATAGATATTTTGTTATTAAGTATATTATACAGCTTGCACGAGAATCTATAAGATAATTCTTTCTTTTTCCGGGTCGAACCGTGCAACTTTGCCCTGGCGCAAACCGAGCATGCCCATATGCAATGGCGTTTGCACGTGATACGCCAAATCCATCGGGCTTAGAGTCTGCTTCTGGCGGGACCGGCAGCAGTCGAGGAATTTCTCCCAGTATCCGACAAAGTCTTCCCCATGGTCGATTGCGAAACGCTGTGGTTTCTTATTGGAACCATCAGCGGGCATAAAAACGATTTCATCCCCTTCGATTGTGAGCGTACCTTCCCATCCGCGAATGACTGGAATCCGCTGTCCCGAACCCCGGCTGCCGGTACCGGGATAGTTATTGCCCTGTGTCCCGAGCACGGCCACCGTGATTTTCTCAGGGTAATCTATGAGCATATTGAACGTATCGGGAATTTCCCGCTCCTGATAGCGAAACTTTCCGCCCGTCGCAACAACTGTGCTGGGCATGCCGACTCCAAGCATGGACACTACAGGAGTCAGGCTGTGTGGAAATAAATCGGTCGAAGGCCCGCCCGCATAATCCTCATACATCCGCCAGCGGAAGTAGCGGCTCACGTCGAAAGGACGCTTTGGTGAATCGCCGAGAAAAGCATTCCAGTCCAGCTCAGAACCTGGCTTAGCGTCTGGGTCGTCTATTGGCATACCTCGCTCACCCCAGTCGCCCACTCTAAAATAACCGCACTCGGCGTGGATAGGCTGGCCTATCAAACCGTCAGCAATAAGCTTTTTCATTTGCCACCATGCTGAATCGTACATACCCTGAGAGCCGAGCTGAAAGACTTGCCTGCTTTTTTTCACCTCCGCCGCCAATCGCTTGGTCAGCTCGAACTGCCGCCAGTGTGTCACCGGCTTTTCGCAGTAAACGTCTTTGCCCGCTCGAACTGCGTCAATCGCCTGATAACCGTGTAGGTGATCCGGCGTGGCGATGCAGACAACATCTACATTTGAATCGGCAAGCAGCTCGCGATAGTCTGAATATCCTTTGGCCTTGTATCCGTCCATTATTTTTTTCATCCTGGGTTTATAAGCATCACAGGCCGCTACAATTTCCACATTTGCGTACTTATTCTTCAGGTAATACACGGCTTTAATGTGGGCCTGACTCCGGCCGCCGCACCCGATGAAACCAACTCCAAGACGCTCATTGGCACTCCTGCCCAATGCACGTTTCGCAGATGTACCTGCCACTGTAACAGCTGCCGTGACTGCTCCCGCCCGGCTAATGAACTGCCGGCGTGTCAGGCTGTTATCTGTCTTGTCCTGTGATTGTTCTTTGTTATGCATAGCTTTCTCCTCAATTCATTGATATTATTACTTACTTTTGACCCACCATTTATAAACATTTTCGATCTGTTCCTTTTCAACTCGATTGTCCCACACAGCAACAGCATACCCTAATTCCAGCGGTTTGCCCGATAGAACTTTCAACGGTTCTCTATACAGATTCAGTGTAGCTGAAAGGTAGGCAAACGGCTTGGTCATAGTAAACCAGTGTGTTGGATGACGCAAGTTATCCGGATGGCCGAACATGGCCACTGTAACAACCCTTCCGTTTGCTTTGGCTGTATAAGCGCACCAGTCTGCCCGCACGATCCGTTCGTCACCCCTCACGATTTCCCCGGCCGTGCCTTCGGCGTTGAAGAGCTCGCCACCTGTATCCATCGACTCTAAAAAACGCATACCCAAACCAAAGTAATGTGAGCCTGTGAGCGTAACTGATTCTTTTCCGGATGGGACGGCTAAGCTGGATTGCCAGCTTAAAAGAGTAACCTTAAAGTCATCTGGTTGACAGACCTTGATTGTACGATGTTCTTTTAATAATAATTCCTGATTGCGAGGATTGACCCAGTTGAGTTGTTCGGTAAAACTTGCACAGGGTATATCACCGTACCGGTCGATTCTTATATTAGCGAAAGATTGATGCGATTGTCTTCCCGGTGCCTGCTGCTCTTCCCAGAAGTTTACTCCATCGACGGCAACTGCATACATCAATGCGTGATGATGCAGATGGTCGGCGGGCGCGTCACGCAGAACGTTAACACCGCGAGGTGAGAAAAGCTCATGAACACATGGCTTAAAAGGTACATTCTCATAGTTGTATTGCATTAAGACGTGCGAGCCTGTGTATGCGGATACCACATTTTCTTCCATCGTAATCCGCATAGGATTTTCCGCGAATGCCGGATTTATGACAGATAAAAAACCGGCATTCAAAAGAATAATGATGGCAATGCTTTTTGGTTTTTCCATAACCGCTTCTCCTTCAATTAAATGTTCCATTAGTTTTTAACATGCTTACTTCTGCCCATCTGTTCCGTCCCACGTGTAATTCCACATAGCCATATATTCAGGGCCCGGCAGAAATTTGTCATTCGTTTCTTTGAGTTTTCGAGATAATATCTCTTCCAGTTTTTGCTGGATTTGTGAATACTCTGGACTGTTACACAGATTTTTCAGTTGATATGGATCCGCCTGGTTGTCATAAAGCAGCCATGGGCCGTTAATGTCACGCACATATGTATATCGCCGCGTCCGAACCCCGCGATATTCCCTCCCGCCTTTTTTGTAGCCCCATTGATGAAACGGAACCGGGCACATTATCAAAGCCGCATCGTTATCAGGCGGCTCTGTCCCTTCAATAACACCCGAAAAATCCCTGCCCTCAACCGATTTTGGTATGGCAATACCGCTCAAGCCAAGCAGAGTCGGCATAATGTCGGGCGTATTAATCGGCATATCAATCTTACTGCCTCTTTTTCCATGTACCGCAGGATAGCGCAATAAAAATGGAATCCTGACCGACTCTTCCCATGGTTTTTGTTTTTTGGTCTGGCCGTGAGAGTGCAGCATATCGCCATGGTCGGAAGTAAATACGAAAATAGTATTTTCTTCGATACCGCATTCTTTTATCGTCCCAAGAACATCTCCCATGCAGTCATCCAGTGCTGCCATATGGGCGTAATAACCGGCTAATTCTTCCCTGGCCTTCTTCTTTAGTGACTCAGGGACATTAGGATGAAGGATAATATTATCTGCCGAGAACATCTTTCGATATTTCTCAGGGGCCGTTTGATATGGTGCATGCGGGGGCCCCCACGACATAAACAAAATAAAAGGATTTTTGTTTGCATGCTGCCGGATATATTTCTGTGCTTCGCGGGTCTGAGCGATTGCATCATAACCATCCCAGTATTGTTTGACGTCTGTTTCGCCATAGTAAAGTGATTTATTATAGTTATGTGTGCATTCACATACCTTCCAGAACTTAAAGCCCTGTCTCCTTTCTTCGGGTATGAAGGAAGTCCTGCCGTGGCCGTCAACGTGCCACTTGCCGATATACCCCGTTTCGTAACCTGCCCTGCTGTAAACTTTGCCGATAGTCACAGCATCGGGATTCAGTGGTTTGTCGTTATAAAAGAGGCCGTGCGTAAGCCAGTACTGTCCGGTTAGTAAGCTTCCGCGATACGGAGTGCACACCGGACAGCCTGATACGGCATTTGTGAAATTTATACTTTCTTTCGCAAGGTTGTCTAAGTAGGGCGTTTGAGTATTAGGATCGCCCGCATAACCGCTCGCCTGTGCTCGCCATTGGTCCGCGAAAATAAATACAAGATTCGG
>CAZIAN010000312.1:0-6248 GCA_964537355.1 uncultured Pirellulales bacterium
TTACATCAAACAGTAAAGTAGTAGGTGTCATCAGCAGATCAGATATACTTAAATGCATTCTCCAACTATGGGATGAAGATGCTTTACCAGCCACCAGTGTCTCGAATAATATAAAACAACGATAGATTCCCTCCACATAATAATGCCGGGCATGATTTTATCAAGACAACAGATGTATTTGGGCATTCATTGAACCTTTCAATCCCTTTTATAACAGTTCTATACTGTTTGTTTGAAGCTATTTGTCCGTTTTATCCTTGATAAGCTCAAAATCTTGCTTATAATTCAAAAATAATCGAAGTAGTAAATTAAAAAAAGCTATTTACGACAAACAATTAATATCAAATGACCATAATGAGTCATGCGCCTGTAGCTCAATTGGATAGAGCGTCGGTCTACGGAACCGAAGGTTGGGGGTCCGAATCCCTCCAGGCGTATTCTCTTTTTATCGGTAACATCTTGTGGCGTCCTATTGCTTTTGCCCTCTAACTCCACACATTGTAAGCCTTTATGCCCCCCTGCTCTTCAAGACTTTATAAAAGATAAACTGCCATCTGTTGTCAACTCGTCACATTCAGAGTAAGCCCTATATGTCAACTTGGCTGTCATTTTTTTAACCATTCTGGCCAGAGCCTAAGGCATTTGAGGAAATTAGAGATAAATTTTGACATGATGCTTTCATAAGAGGAAAATCACCATTCTCATGTTCGAGATTTGAAGTTTAAGTAAAGGACTGAAACAATTTTATACAATCTCCGATCAAGTAGTAAAGTTACTTTTCATTTATATTCTTGCGAATTGAATTCAATGGTTATAGAATCCACTGTCTGTACAACGAGTATTCAACGAACCAAAAGTCATTAGAGCCGTATTGACAAGGATGTTATTAAAAAATCACAATTGCTACGCAAATGGAGGTGCTGATGTATCGATTTGCGGTATTGCCGTATTGTAATGCTGCTCCCCTCGTATATTATATATCCGATTTTTGCTCCTCAACCAGGCTTGTAGAAAAATACCCGCGGGAGATGTCTGACGAATTGAAATCCAACCGTGTTGACGCAGCCCTTATACCCATAGTAGATTTTCTCACAAATGAGAACTTAAGGATGATTCCCGGGTTAGGTATCTGTGCTGATGGGCCGGTGGAAAGTGTACTGCTGAGGTCACAAAAGCCTCTGGATGAAGTTAAGTCTATCAGGTTGTTTCCAGAATCCAGGACATCCAACTCGCTCATTCAGGTATTGCTTTTCCAGTATTTCGGAGCAAATCATGATATTCGTTTCACTACCGACGATCCAAAGGCGGATGCGACAATCATGATTGGAGACAAGGCTCTTCGTAAGGGCCAAACCGACTACACCTACGACCTGTCTGATATGTGGAACCGGCAAACAAATCTGCCATTTGTATTTGCCGTATGGGCTTATAAAGCAGACTTCTTCGACCGTACCAATATCAGCTCTATCCTGTACAAAACCAAAGAAAAAGGCTGCTACAATATTTCCACCTTGTCCCGGCATCATGCCGAACGGTTGAATCTTGATCCTGCTTATATCCAGCATTACCTGACCGATTGTTTATATTATGATATTGGCCCCCGGGAAGTTGAGAGTATAAAATTATTTCAGGAGTTAACGGCCCATATTAGTGGTGATGATTCAAAAGTCCCCGTGTTGAGCATGCGCCATCCCGTAAAGGAGAACGATGAAAACTTATGATGATTGCGCAACAGCAGCGGACGTTCGGTTAGAAAGAGTTTCATTTGACCGCGCCCTGGAAGACCTCCTTTACGCCGATACAGCCGAACTGATGTTTCGTGCCGATCAGATTTGCCGGGCCAGGTACGGCAGGAAGGTCCATTTCGTTCACAGCCTTAATATCAATCCGACGAATCTGTGTACTAATCAATGCAAACTATGTGCTTTCTGGAAAGATAACAATTCGCAGGAAGGTTATGTCTTAACCCTGGAACAAGCCACTCAGCGTCTCCGTGAGGCTGTCGATTGGGGCCTGACCGATCTGCATGTGGTAGGAGGCCTGACTGAACAACTGAGACTGGATTATTTTTTGCAACTATTTCAAAAAGCCAAAGACATTTTACCATCAATTGTTATTCAGGGACTTACGGCAGTTGAGATTCACTGGCTCGCCGGGCTTGAAAAGACGTCTGTACGGGAAGTTTTAAAGGGACTTAAAGCAGCAGGCCTTGATGCCATACCGGGCGGCGGAGCTGAAATATTTAACGGGTCGGTCCGCAGGGAAATATGCCCGAACAAGATTTCAGCCGATCAGTGGCTTGCTGTTCACCGGGAAGCTCATCAACTCGGTATTCATACTAATGCCACAATCCTCTTCGGCCACATTGAAAAACCCGAACATATTATCGACCACCTTATCCGTTTACGCGATCTGCAGGACCAAACGAGAGGATTTCTGGCCTTTTGCCCACTGCCGTTCTATCCATCCGGTACAGAGCTTGAAATTCCCGCCGCACCTGGAGGGCACGCAATCACACGTATTGTTGCTTTGGCACGAATCGTGCTGGATAATTTTCCGCATATCCGTGTGCTGGCGAATTATATAGATCGCAAGCTTCTGCAGACGATGCTGTTTTCCGGTGCAGATGATGTGGGAGGCACCAGCATTAATGAACAAATCGCCAGTTCCGCGGGCGCCGGGGACAAATCGAAATTCTCCAGCCCAAAGGAGATGGAAAATTTCATTCGTAAGCTCAGGCTGCAGCCAATTTTGAGCAACAGTATTTACGGGCGTCCCACTGCTGTAAATAAGATAGAGAGCCCGTATATAAGCTCATCATTATGGAGATTTAAGAACATACTGAGCAAGGCCGAAGCCGGAGAACGACTGAATTTCGAAGAAGCAGTTTACCTGCATGATAATGTTCCCTTTCAAGAGATTGGGCGAGTGGCGAATCTTCGCAGGCATCAAAAGATACCCCACAAGCTATGCACATTTATCATCGACAGGAATATCAGCTTTACAAATGTATGTACTGTTGGATGTAAATTTTGCGCCTATCATACCCTGCCCGGCGGGGAAAACAGTTTTGTCATGTCGATTGATGAAATCATTCGCCGCGTCGTCGAAGCCGCTAAGCTCGGAGCTACGCAAATCATGCTTCAGGGAGGACTCAACCCGGCATTAGGTATTGAATTCTATGAAGAAATGCTTCGCAGCATCAAAAAAAATGTGCCGGATATCTGGCTGCATTCGCTTTCTCCGGCGGAAGTGTTCTGGCTTGCTGAAAGGAACCACATCACAGCCCAACAAGCCTTAGAGCGGCTGCGTAAAGCAGGACTGGATTCGTTGCCCGGTGGAGGAGCGGAAATTCTGGTTGACGAGGTTCGTCAAAGGGTAAGCCCGAAAAAATTGACATCGGGGCAATGGTTCGAGGTTATGGAGGCCGCTCATCGTATAGGAATGAGCACAACTGCAACTATGGTTTACGGTCTGGGTGAAACTACTACCCAGCAAGTCGAGCATATGATACGTATTCGGGACCTGCAGGATAAGACCGGAGGATTTAGGGCTTTCATACCCTGGAGTTTTCAGTCGAATAAAACGAAGCTGTCTTATCCATTAGCTTCCGGTGTGGATTATCTGCGAATAGTTGCCCTTGCCCGGCTTGTGCTGGACAATATCGACCACATTCAGGCTGGCTGGGTCACAGAAGGCCCTGACATGGTGGAGCTGGCTTTGAATTTCGGGGCCGATGATTTCGGCGGTGTCCTAATGGAGGAAAGCGTTGTCAAGGCAACCGGAGTATCGTTTGGAATGTCCATTGAAAAAATGCTTGCATGCATTCGACGAACCGGCCTGAGGCCCGCTCTTCGGAACACCCAATATAATTTATTGGGTACTTATGATGAAAAGAACCAATTGATTCCGGCAGGAACCGAATGAATCCAACCGATTCAATTTTGATGACCGGGATAACTGGATCACTCGGTAGTGTATTGGCCGGGCAAATCCTCCGAAGCGGCCATCGCATCAGGGCTGTAGTGAGGGAGCAGAGCCGGGTAAAAGCTTTGGCCCGAACAAAACAAATACTGGATATTGTCGGAACTTCATATAATGACCAAAATCTTGAGGTCATATTGGGTGATGTATGTCAGGAGAATCTGGGAATATCGAGTAAATATCTTTCAGGCGTATCATTCATTATTCATTGTGCGGCATTACTTGATTTTACGGATTACTCGGCCAAAAGAAATCACCAAGTCAATGTCATCGGAACGGCCAATGTTCTCCGTCTGGCGGAATCACTTCGTGTGCCGGTTTGTCACATCAGTACGGCATATATCGCCGGCAAACGACAGGGGATAGTGAGAGAAGATGAACTTGACCTGGGCCAGGAATATCACAACAGTTATGAAATATCCAAATGTCAGGCGGAACAGCAAGTACAAAACTGGTCACAGACAACCGGACTGCCTGTAATGATTTTCCGGCCTTCTATTCTGGCAGGAGATTCGCAAACAGGCAGGATAGCGAATTTTGACGGCTTATACAACCTGCTGCGTTTTTTTGATAATGTGGCCGACCTGATACGGAATGAGGAATTTCGCGCTGCGGCCAATCCGCAGGCCACCAAGAATTTAATACCCGTGGATATTGCGGCGGATATGATCTGGAAAATCGCTCAATCCAGAAGGCCTGGGGTATATCATATTACCAACTCCGAACCGATATCCCTTGCTCGACTGAGGGAAATATTTATTAAGCTATTCAACATTCCCCGGGCAAGATTTGTCGACGAAGAGGATTTTATTCGTAAAAAGAAAAGCCGATACGAACTAATGTATCAAAAGGCATCGTCATTTTACTTGCCCTATTTGCGCCATGAACCCATATTCGACCGCACTTGCACTGAAAAGACGCTCGGCAAAAACGAGTCGGTTGTTCCTGCGATGGATTTGAAGTATTTTCAGCGATTAATCGCTTATGCCCGTGAGGTAAACTGGAGTAAAAAACAAATCAAATCCGCAGCAGAATCAAACGGCCGATACGAATATATCATCGAAGATTATTTCAATCGGTTCTTAGTAAGCAAGATGCACAGGCAGCTCCTTCCGGATCTTAAGAAACTGTCGGCAAGCTGCAGGATTTGTGTCTCTGAAGTACCTCTAAAAAGCTGGTCACTTCAAATAGATCATGGGAAGCTCGAAAAAATATCACTAAACGGTACGGTATGCCAATGCACATTTCTGGTTGACGGTAATACGTTCGAACGAATTATAACCGGAAAACTTGCCCCGCAGCAGGCCTTCTTTCGAAAGAAAGTGGATATCAAAGGTAATATTGAAAAGGGATTGACGTTAGCTGCCGTCCTGGCGGCCTTTTTCCGAAAGTATCCTTACCAAACCGGAGAATATGATGGATAAGCTGGCCGACATTCTGACCCGACACGGAAGATGGCTGGCCATTGTTGTCATTTTATCGGTGATACTGCCGGCTTTCTGGCTTCCAAAGGCACGGATAGATAATTCTATCGAGGTATGGATAGGACGGCACAGCAGAGAATATTCACAGTATCGTGATTTTCTTAGCCGGTTCGGTAATGAAGAGTTCGTCGTTATCGCCTGCGAAACAGAAGACCCTCTCGGCGAGGAAGCCCTTAATCTGCAGCGGTCTTTATGCAAAAAACTCAGGCAGATTGAAAATGTTGAGACAGTACTGGCACCTTGCGAACTGGCGGATGTATTGATTAAGCTTCAGCCAAACTGGAAAGTCTTTTTGGAGCAAAGTGAATTTCCAAATAATCTCTTGTTCTCAAAGAATCATAATACATTCGGGATCATTGTCTGGCTCAAAAAAATTGACACTCCCGCCTTGAGAAGAAAAACGGTGGAGGAGATCGAATCCATCGTTCGAGAAAATTCGCCTACGATGGAAAAATATCATCTGGCCGGTACACCTTTAATGAATGTGGCTTTGGATCGCGGCTCACAACAGGCCTCGCGTACTTTCTTACCAATTGCATTGTTGGTTTCTGTGGTGATTTTATCTGTAGTACTTCGAAACCTGTCCGGCGTCATTGCGGTTATTTGCTCCGTTGCCGTTACCACACTCTGGACATTAGGATTGCTCGTTGCATTTGGGAAAACCCTGAATATGGTTACGGTCATTCTGCCGTCATTACTTTTTGTCCTGTCGCTTTCGGGAGGAATCCATATCGCTTCGCGTTTTCTGCTTATTTGCTCTTCGAAACAAGACCGAACTGC
>CAZIAN010000313.1:0-4231 GCA_964537355.1 uncultured Pirellulales bacterium
ATGGCCAAAACATACTACTGGCGTGTAGATGAGTTCGATGTTGTCGAAACGCATAAAGGCGACGTCTGGAGCTTTACTACCGAGGGTGCTGTTGGCAGCCCGAATCCGGCTAATGATGCTGAAGATGTCTCACAGACACCCGTTCTCACATGGGTGCCCGGAGTCTTCGCCGATACACACCAGGTCTATTTCGGCGCCGACCCGGCCTCTCTGGAATTAAAAGCAAGCGGCAACCTCGGTGATGAGAGTTTCGAACCCGGCCAGCTTGAGTGGGATACTACATACTACTGGCGTGTTGATGAAGCCAATAACACCAATGCGAACAGCCCGTGGACAGGCCCGCTCTGGAGCTTTATTACGGCCAACTTCCTGATTATTGACGATATGGAGAGCTACAACGACCTTGATGAAAGTGACCCGGCTTCCAACAGGATTTATCTTGCCTGGGTGGATGGATTTGACAATCCGGCTGTGAACGGTTCTATCATTGGTTACGCCAATGCTCCATTTGCCGAACAGTCTATCGTTCATAGTGGTAATCAGTCGATGCCGCTGGAATACAATAATGCAGTCGGCAAATCCGAGGCGACTTTAACATTGACTTCCAATCGTGACTGGACAGTCAACGGTGTTGACACATTGACAATCTGGTATCGAGGTGGCTCGTCCAACGCCGCCGAGCAAATGTACATTACTCTCAACGGCAGCGCAAGGGTGGATCATCTCGATCCTGATGCAGCCACAAAAGGCTCATGGACTCAGTGGAATATCGACTTGCAGGCATTCGCCGACCAGGGTGTGAACCTTACCAATGTAAACTCAATTACTCTTGGTCTTAGCTCGGTAACCGGCGGCACAGGAATGATGTACTTCGATGATATTCGTCTATACGTTCCGTAATATATAGCGGTTGGTTGTGTCGTCCAGATAATAGACTCGTTGCATTTTGGGGCCTATACTGATTAATTCGGTATGGGTCCCTTTATTTTTCAACAATGCCGTCAAAGGTGTGATATCATTAATTAAGTATCTTTTTATCCATATACTTAATCCGATAGAAATAAAAAATTCCGAAAAAATATTTAATTTTTGGCTAATTTTTGAGGTTCGATGTCGTTGTTAGTCGCCAATTTTGATATTTGTGGTGACAAAATGGATACATAACGTCACTTTAAAAATCAAGGTGTTTTTTAGCTCCTGAAAAAGGTGACTTTTTGAAAATTCTGGGATTTTACAACTCATGGGAAAGGCGTCTTTTGCGCATTCGCAATGGGCCTAATAGGTTGGTGGGACTGGTCCAAAAGCTTACGATGATCTGGTGACCTCATAATGAATATATAGTGTGCCATAAGGGCCATAAGAAGCGTGCTTTCCAGTGTATTATCAAGGGATTTTCCTTGACGGGCAGGTGGATAATTTGGTATAGGTAACATTAGTGAAGCTTGTGCCTGCACTATCGGGCATCTGTGGTTTTGGGATCATCCAGCGGGCGTAATTCTCACCGGGCTGCGGTGGGTTTTGCCCCGACGAGTAGTTTTCCAAATAGAGGAGGAGTTATTATGTGCGACATAGAGTTGTAATTGAGACTTTGTGCTCGCAGTTAAGATTGTACAATTCAATTAACAACCTATATCTATTTTTTAAGGACGACTATCATGTATAAGAAATTGATTTATTTAGTTTCTTTTGTTTTTGTGTTGAGTCTGGTTCTACCGAACGCAGTGGAGGCAGACCTTGTCGGTTGGTGGAAGTTTGATGAGGATTCCGGCAATACTGCTATGGATTCTTCAGGTAATGGCTTCGATATACTGCTGCCTGATACTACTACGTTGGAAGATGGGTTGTTCGGGGGTGTGGTACACTTTCACGGTGTGGGCGAAGGAAACGTAGGGAATTTCAGGTACAGGTTACAATGGTCAAGCAACTTGTTTGACATTCTTAATCCTTAAAAGGAGGAAATCTACCATGACGAAATTCACATTCACCCTGATAGCGGTTATCGCCCTATCAACAACCGTCGCCTTTGGAGGCGAATGGATCATATTCAGTGAGGAACTCCCGCCCGGCGCTGATTTAGCGTTGCGCGCTGATAGCCAGTTTGTGGTCAGCGACTCGGACCCCTACCAAGGCGCAAATCACTTGAAACGGGACTTTGCGACCTGGGGAGAATGGGGCTGGATTACGGGCGTAATGAGTCTGAATTTAAACCTGTCCAGCATCGACTTCGACAATGCTTATCTCGAGTTCTACATCGATGGCGGGACGAACGCTATCGGCTACCTGGAACTGAGGCTGGGGGGCGCCGCGTGGGATCCGGACTTCCAAAATACCAGCGTCACTGTTGATGACCAACCCGGCTATGAGCTGGTTAAAGTGATGCTCAAGGATTTCACACTGACAGGCGGTGGAGCCAGTCCGACGAACCTCGATGAGTTCACGGGGGGAACGGGCATGATTGACCGAATTTCGTGGGGCTTTGGGGCGGCTGGTGATCTGTTCGTTGATGAGGTTCGAATCCTCGATGCGGCAGGCGGGTTCACCGCTATTGCCTCTAATGCCTCTAATCCCGGTCCGGCTGATGGTGCTTACCATGAGGATACATGGGTGAACCTTTCCTGGAAGCCGGGAGATTTGGCAGTCTCGCACGATGTCTATTTAGGCAACAATTTCGACGATGTTAACGATGGTGTTCCCGAAACGTTCCAGGGCAACCAGACCTCGACGTTTATTGTTGCTGGCTTTCCCGGATTCCCTTTTCCCGATGGTCTTGTTCCGGGTACGACCTATTACTGGCGAATCGATGAAGTCAATGACACCGAGCCGAATAGCCCGTGGAAAGGAGAGGTCTGGAGCTTTGCGATTCCACCTAAGACAGCTTATGCACCCGACCCGGCTAATGGTGCCGAGACAGTAGATGTAGATGTACAGCTTAGCTGGACGCCAGGTTTCGGTGCGAAATTGCATCACGTGTACTTTGGTGACAACTTTGACGAGGTGGACAATGCTGCCGGAGCACTCCCCCAGGGAGCTACGAACTTCACTCCCGGCACACTTAAAATGGCCAAGACTTATTACTGGCGTGTAGACGAGTTTGATGTTGCCGAAATGTATAAAGGTGATGTCTGGAGCTTTACGACCGAAGGTACTGTTGCAGTACTTGACCCAGCTAATGGTGCAGTGGATGTTACGCAGACACCTGTTCTTACATGGACACCGGGCTTAGGTGCTTCACATGCAGTCTATTTTGGCACCGATGCAGCCTCTCTGGAATTAAAAAGCAGTGGAAGCCTTGGCTCTGAGAGCTATGCCCCCGGACAGCTTGAGTGGAATACTACTTACTACTGGCGTGTCGATGAAGCCAATAGCACCAATGCCGACAGTCCATGGACAGGACCATTATGGAGTTTCACCACAGCCAACTTCCTCATCATTGACGATATGGAAAGCTACAACGACCTTGATGAGGGTGACCCTGAGAGCAACAGGATATATCTGGCTTGGATAGACGGATTTGACAACCCGGCAACAAACGGTTCTGTTGTTGGTAACCTTAATGCTCCATTTGCCGAACAGACCATCATCCACAGCGGTCTGCAGTCGATGCCGATGTCCTACGACAATGCCGTCGGAAAATCCGAGGCGGCACTGACATTGACTTCCAGTCGCGACTGGACAGTGAACGGTGTAAACACTCTAAAGATTTGGTTCCGAGGTAGTGCGGGTAACTCTGCTGAGACACTTTATGTTACTCTCAATGACAGTGCTGTTGTCAATAATGATAATCCAAATGCAGCGCAGGCAACTTCCTGGACACAATGGAATATCGACCTTCAGGCTTTTGCCGACCGGGGTGTGAATCTTGCTAATGTTACTTCGATTACTCTTGGCCTTGGCAACAGGGCTAATCCGGTTGCTGGCGGTGCTGGTATGATGTACTTCGATGATATACGTCTGTATTCGCCTTAAACCGGAAATGTCGTTAGCAGCAAAATCATAATTTTAAGAGACGAGTTTTTTTAATATCTATTAAAAACAATCCCGAGAGATCGGGATTTTGGCAAGTGGACAAAGCATGGTAATTTAATCTTTTATATGGAGGACTATTATGTTTAAGAAATTGCTTTTTTTAGTTTCTTTTATTTTATTGCTGAGTATGTTTTGTGATATAGCGAATGCGGACATCAAATCAGACCTCGTGTCATATTGGAAACTGGACGATGGAAGCGGAACC
>CAZIAN010000313.1:4241-6229 GCA_964537355.1 uncultured Pirellulales bacterium
CAGAGACTGTGTTGGATCTAACGTTGGGACATTAATGGGTGTTGCTTTGTGGGCAGAAGGTTGGGTCATTGGCGCCGTCGAACTTGACGGTGATGACGATTACGTCGATTGCGGAGAGGGCAACGTGTTTAACACAGTGTGCCGGGATGTTATTACACTTGCTGCGTGGGTAAAGACCAATCCTGACGTTGGACCAGATTGGGGAGGTATTATCATAAGGGGATGGGGTTATCTGTTTGGCGATGTTGATCCCTATGATACATTCGCCATGTATTATCACAGGCCTAATGAGAGAATGGGTTTCAAAACCAATGGTACTTCACCTAACTGGATGGCATCCCCGGACGGTTCAGCTACAGATTTATTCGATGGCGAATGGCATCATACGGCTTCGATGTACGATGGAGCAGAGAAAGTGATTTATCTTGATGGTGTCGAGATCGCCAGGGGTGAATCAACGGGCCAGATTGGTATAGGAGAGGGTACGGGTCGTGTACTGATCGGCGGTGGAAGAGATGCTGAACCGATGGTGATTGAATTTGGCGGTCGTATCGACGAAGCCCGTATTTACGACCGGGCACTGACACAGGAAGAGATTGTAGCTGTCATGGAGAACATTGAAAGTTTGCCGTATGCTTCAAGCCCGAATCCACCGATAGGAGCTATGCAAACAGATACGTGGGTGAACCTTAGCTGGCGGGCTGGTGATTTTGCTGACTCGCACGATGTATATATCGGTGATAACTTTGATGCTGTGAACGAGGGCACCGAAGACACATTTGTTGGCAATCAGGAAGGAACGTTTTTGGTCGTTGGCTTTCCCGGATTTCCATATCCGGATGGGCTCGTCCCGGGAACAACTTATTATTGGCGCATCGATGAGGTCAATGAAACTGAGCCGAACAGCCCGTGGAAAGGTGACATCTGGAGCTTTAGCGTTCCTCCCAAGACAGCATACTTCCCCGATCCGGCTGATGGCGCCGAGGCTGTAGATGTGGATGTTGCTCTTAGCTGGACACCGGGTTTTGGAGCTAAACTGCACACTATATATTTCGGCGACAATTTTGACGAAGTGGACAATGCATCAGGAGGCCTTCCTCAGGGAACTGCTGTTCACACTCCCGGTACACTTGAAATGGCCAAAACATACTACTGGCGTGTAGATGAGTTTGATGTTGTCGAAACTCATAAAGGCGATGTCTGGAGCTTTACTACCGAGGGTGCTGTTGGAAGCCCGAATCCGGCCAATGGCGGTGAGGATGTCTCACAGACACCGACTCTTACATGGGTGCCTGGAGTCTTTGCCGATACCCACCAGGTCTATTTCGGCGCCGACACAGCCTCTATGGAATTAAAAGCCAGCGGCAACCTCGGCTCCGAGAGTTTCGAACCCGGCCAGCTTGAGTGGAATACTACCTACTATTGGCGTGTTGATGAAGCTAACAACGCCAATGCGAACAGCCCGTGGACGGGCCCGCTCTGGAGCTTTACTACGGCCAACTTCCTGATTATTGACGATATGGAAAGCTACAACGACCTTGATGAAAGTGATCCAGACAGTAACAGGATTTATCTTGCCTGGGTGGATGGATTTGACAATCCGGCTGTGAACGGTTCTATCGTTGGGTATGCCAATGCTCCATTTGCCGAGCAGAGTATTGTTCACAGCGGTAATCAGTCGATGCCGATGGCGTACGACAATGCTGTAGGTAAATCCGAGGTGACTTTGACACTGACTGATAAACGTGACTGGACAGTGAATGGTGTCGATACGCTGACAATTTGGTTCAGAGGAAGTTCTAATAATGCTCCAGAACAGATGTATGTTGTTCTCAATTGGAGTGTAGGTGTCGATAATGATGATCCAGGTGCAGCACAGATATCAAGATGGACAGAATGGAATATCGACCTGCAGGCATTTGCAGACCAGGGAGTGAACCTTGCCAATGTAAATTCGATTACTCTTGGCCTTAGCTCGGTTACTGGTG
>CAZIAN010000314.1:0-6214 GCA_964537355.1 uncultured Pirellulales bacterium
GGGGGATTTTAGTTTTTAGTTTTGAGCCTCGTAAATTAGTTTTGAGTTTTGAATTTTGAGTTAATGATGCCCTTCGGGCAGATGACGGTTAAATGAGAAGTGACTATTTACCAGGTGCCCTGTCATTGTTCTGCAGCTCTCGTTTGCGAGAGCTATCTATCGAATTGTCATCAAAATGGTTGATGGTCAGCCGAGGATAATCGTCCTGATATTGCTCGTTCGGATTAGTGCTATTAGTTTGCAGTATCACTTATCGAATACGGTCTAAGCGGTATAATCGGTCCGGTCCGAAACGCTTCTTACTTGTGAAGAAATATTCTTCAAATGAGTTGCATTTCTATCAATTCCGAAGAGCCGTGAAAGTTTTTCCTTGGAGTAACAGACTGCGATTATTAGAATTAAAGGCGAAGTTGACTTACAGAGATTGAATCATGCTGGAGTCTGAAAGTAACAAGACGCCAATTAAGGATGTAGAAACAGCACGCCAGTACATGAAAATGTCCAAATACAACAAGAACAAGAGAACCGCATCCTCAGACAAGATAGCATATGGACAGACAATTCTGCTCTTTACCAAAATGCTGGTGACGCTCTTCCTTTGTGAGGTGGCCGTTATGGCTTTGTTGCATTTACTTCCTCTGAAAAACAGGTGGAGCATTATTGCAGATCCGGCCTTATTGACCGTGATAAGCACTCCTATCCTGTATTTGTTATTAGTCAGGCCTATTTGGTATTCACTCAGGCAACGCACTCGCGCTGTTGAGGCTTTTAAGAAAGAAAAGAACAAAGCCAGGATGTATCTTGACATAGCAGGTGTTATCCTTGTTGCTCTTGACAGAGAGGGTTGCGTAACACTGATAAACAGAAAGGGCTGTGATGTCCTGGGCTGTGACGAAAATGAAATACTCGGTAGAAACTGGTTCGACAATTTTGTGCCACCTGCCGAGAGAAAGAGAGTCAAGGCGTTTCTCGACCAGTTGATGGCTGGAAAGAAAGTACCTATCGAGTATTTTGAAAACCTGATCCTGACGAAGGACGGACAGGAAAGAATCATAGCCTGGCACAATGTAGTTTTTCGAGATGAGAGTGGCAACGCTGTAGGGACTCTAAGTTCCGGAGAAGACATAACCGAGCACAAAAGAATGCAGGAGACACTTCAGCAAGGTGAACAGAGGTATCGATCTTTTGTACAGAACTTCCAGGGGATCGTTTATCAAGGTTATTTAGACTTTGTACCAGTTTTTTTTCACGGATCGGTCGAAGAAATCACCGGTTACAAAGAAAACGAATTCATCGAGGGCATGCCCAGATGGGACCAGGTCATTCATCCGGATGATTTAGAGGAAATTTCGAGGATTTCTGAAGAGCTACGTACGATCCCGGGATTTTCAGACGAGCGTGAGTATCGTATTATATGCAAAGACAGGGGGATACGCTGGGTCCACGAGCTTATCCAGAACGTCTGCGATAGTTCGGGAAAACCGAACTTTGTCCAGGGTGCAATCTACGATATCACCGAGCGAAAGAAGATGGAGGAAGATCTGAGGAAACACCGCGAACATTTGGAAGAGCTGGTTCAGGCGCGTACAACAGAGCTAACGAAAGCCAACAGGCAATTGCTGGGAGAGATAGACAGACGTGAGAGTTTAGAGAAAGAGTTGTTGAGTATCATTGAGCGCGAACGGCAACGCACAGGACAGGAATTGCATGACAGCATCGGTCAACAACTTACAGGGATTGCATTTATGATGGAGGTACTCGGAGAGAAATTGGCGGACAAATCATTAAATGAAGAAGTGTTATATGCTGAAAAAATAAATACACGTATCAGCCAGGCCACGGAACTGGCGCGCAATCTTGCCAAAGGACTTCACCCAATCGATTTAGACAGAAACGGTCTGGCATTCGCATTACAAGAACTCATGGTCAATACTGAACAGCTATTTAACGTTTCATGTACTTTAAAGTGTGACAATGTCGCCTCGGTTAGTAGTATTTCGTCTCAAATTAACCTGTATCGGATTGCTCAGGAGGCTATTACCAATGCTGTCAAACATGGCGAAACCAAGAACATAAGGATTAATATGACTTGTAAAGATGACTGTGTAATCCTGACTATAGAAAACGATGGCATAGATTTTCCCGAGGGAAAAACTCATGTCGAAGGTATGGGATTAAAGATTATGCGATATCGAGCGGAGTTAATGAAAAGCTCACTTGATATTCGCAGAGGACACAACGGAGGAACAATTATTACCTGCGTGTTACCGAACTACAAAAATACATAATAATGGAAAGATGCTTTATGGTTTGTTCAGAACAGCAAAATAAAAATCATAAAAACAAAAAGAAAGTCCTGATAGTTGATGATCATCCCATTGTTCGGGAAGGACTTGCAGATTTAATAAATAAGGAAGAGGATATTGTTGTCTGCGATTGGGCCGGTAATATACCACAGACTATAAAAGCAATCAAGGATCTAAAGCCAGATGTGGTCACGGTTGATATTTCCCTTGGAGATATTAGCGGCTTGGAGCTGATAAAACAAATCAAGACTAACTTCCCGGGCTTACCCATTCTTGCACTGTCCATGCACCAGGAATCTTTTTATGCCGAACGTGCTATTAGAGCAGGAGCAAAGGGCTATATAACAAAGCAGGAAGCCACTAAAAAAGTTATAATGGCAATTCGCGAGGTTTTGACGGGTAAATTATATCTCAGTGAAAAAATGAAAGAACAATTAATATATAGCTTAGTCGGTGGTAATAATTCTGACGTTCTTACCTCGCCAGCAGATTGTCTCACTGATCGTGAAATGGAAGTATTCATCCTGCTTGGCCAGGGCAGGCAGACACGTCAGATTGCCGAACAACTGTGTTTGAGTGTAAAAACTATTGAAACTTACCGGTCTCGCATTAAAGATAAATTGCATCTGAAAAGCGGCTCCGAACTGCTCCGGTGTGCTTTTCAGTGGGTAAATAGGCAGGATAAAATATGGTTCCCTGTAATTTAGATTCTAAGTATGTTCTCTTTCAAGCGCATACATAGATAAGCAGTTTTTTAAAGGACTTTGTTCTTTCGCTTGAACAGTAGATGCGTTCAAGTTTTACTAACCACAATAAAATAATCTTCAGGTTGCGTCACAGAAACTTTATCCGTTCTCGAATGGACGCAATATTTTTGAGCAGAAGTGTGTACAATCCAATCCGTAAAATGGTGAAAACTTACAATACCAAACCAAAGTATTTCTGATCTGACTACGGTTCTTCTTGCCCCTCCCCGCAGTTGCTGTCGGGGATTACACTACAAAAATAAATTGCTATCACTACAGCAAAATAATGTTTCTCCTGATTTATATGAGAAGCTGTTTTGCTTTATTATAGTAATATGAAGTATTCCGTACTCGAACAGCCTTGGCGTAGCTTTTTCGAAATGAGAACTTGATTGTATCTGAATTATGAGAATAGTCATGAAACCGGGGACAATCTCTGAAATTCGAGATATAGTTTAAAGAATAACTACGATCAATTTAATGTAATTTAGTGCTTTGATTTTGAGAGCCGTGTTTAACTCTCGATTTGGTGAAAATCAAGCAAAAAAACCAAGTTTCTATATCCAATTTCGAAAAAAGTGGGCATCTTGTTGGAGGTACAAAGATGACAGAATATCTCAAACATAAAACTACAATACTTCTACTCATTATTACTCTTTGCGGCGTGGCGGTTCTGGTAGTAAAGACCTTGAATGTCAACGGCTCAGACAATAATCAGGACATTTCTTCAGAAGGATATCCTTACTCCTATATTGGCCAAGACGCTGCCGGGCAACGAGCCATACACGGGTCGGCCCAGTCACCCGTCATAGAGAAAATCACCGCCAGCCCGGACACATTACTATTGGCAGACAAAAGGATGGTTGCCATTTCTTTAGATGTTGTTGCCGCTCCAATGACCGGATGGAACATAGTTCGGGTTGTCAAGAATGAGCCTGA
The DNA here is from genome assembly GCA_964537355.1 of uncultured Pirellulales bacterium. GTDB lineage: Bacteria > Planctomycetota > Phycisphaerae > Sedimentisphaerales > Anaerobacaceae > NIOZ-UU13. The sequence goes on from CAZIAN010000314.1 coordinate 3,992, forward strand.
ATATGGAATCGATGATGATTATGACGGTCCTGATGCTGCATTTGTGGAACACACGCTGAAGCTTAGAGCCGAAAGAAACAGGGCAGGTGGCGCCAGGACATATACTGTTTACATGAGAGTTTACAATGGATACCCAGGTGGTTCCGGAGCTTCCACCCTGGCTTCGGTGGAAGTCAAAGTACCCTCCAAGTTATAGCGGAGAAGAAGATGTTAGCAACCCAATATCAACAAGAAATGGAGAAATATTGTCAAATAAAGCCGAAATTGTACCAGGGATAAGAACAAGTAAATCATCTCTCGATACTGCCACCTTGCTATCTGAGAACATAAATAGAAGAAGAGAATAGAAAGCTCCAGTTTCCCAAGAAATTGGTAGTCTTGGAAAAATAGTGGGATCATAAAACGCAGATTCAAAAAAGTGGGAGTAATCGTCATATGAACGTGCTTGAAAAATTGAACTTGGCGCTTCTGATGTCTCATAGAGCCTATAATGGGCACCCCCCTTCCAGTTATCGTAAAGCCCTGTGTAGGCTACTTACTATCAGCATGAATCCTCATGACAGGAGTTTGAATGGCTTGGATGCTAAGCTGGATGCTGCAATACAAGCAATGCATAATCCCAATGCGAACGATGGTTTAGCCGCTTTTGAATCATTGCAAGATTTTGTCAACTCAGTTGCAACCCGGAATGGCGAGCAGCTTCCACAATTTGAGGCAATAACCTGACCTCTGCCGGCCATAAAGTTGCAAATTCGTAAGAAGAAAAGGAGAATATTATGAAAGATATTCCAAAACACCTTTTTGGAGCACGCACTACTAAGAGAAGAAAAAAAATCGAAATTTTGCTTACGAGTTGCCTGCTATTGGCTTTGATGCGAAGTACCATAATCGCTGGAACAATTTATGTAGATAGCAAAGCCGAAGGAAGCAATAACGGGTCAAGCTGGGCAGATGCCTACAAGTATCTTCAGAATGCTATAATAGAAGCTGATACTACAGAGAAACCGATAGAGATACTGATAGCTAATGGTGTTTACAAACCGGACCAGGGAGGCGGCAAGACTTCTAATGATCAGGAAGCGACATTCCAGATGCTCAATGGAGTCCTGCTCAAAGGCGGTTTTGCTGGTTCAGGTGGACCAAACCCCAATGCAAGAGACATTGAGCTGTATAAGACGGTCCTCAGCGGTGACCTGACGGACAATGACATTACTGTAAATGAACCACGTGCCTTGCTTGACGAGTCCACCAGAACGGAGAACAGTTACTGCGTTGTGACCAGTAATATGACTGATAAGACGGCGGTACTTGATGGTTTAATCATCACCGGCGGGAGTCGAAATGGAATGTATAACAAAAACGGGAATCCTTCCATAATCAACTGCACGTTCACTGGAAACCGCGCAGACCGCTGGGGAGGCGGGATGTGTAACGAAAGTGGGAGCCCGACGCTAAGCCATTGTATATTTAGTCACAATTCAGCGCAATACGGCGGGGGGATATGGAACTTGAGGGGCGCACCAGTCTTTGTCTGCTGCACTTTCACGGGGAATTCAGCGATTTTCGGTGGCGCTATGTATAACTACGACAACAGTCACCCGCAGATGCTCTGCTGCACCCTAAGCGGAAATACAGCAATCTATGGCGGCGGGATATACAGCAACAAAAACTGCCGACCGAAGATAACCAACTGCACATTAACAGGAAATTCAGCCGATAGTGATGGCGGTGCTATGCGCAACCTTCACTACTCATCTCCCATTCTGACCAACTGTATCCTGTGGAGGAATTCACCGGATCAGATTATTGATTATTTCATGAGCAATTCTACCGTTAGCTATTGCTACGTGCAGGGCGGAAAGGGCGAATCCTGGTTTGGGAAAGGCTGTATCGACGGGGACCCGCTTTTTTCGGACACGGACAATCTGCGACTGTCACATGGCTCGCCATGTATCGACGCCGGTGATAATGACGCCGTTCCTTCTGCAATTACAACGAGTATTGACGGAATGCCGCGCATTATCAATGGGACCGTTGACATGGGGGCATTTGAAGCGGATTCGATGTAGATTACGACTAAAATGGTTGATGGTTTGCCGTCGTGTCCGCTTCCTTCAAAAAACTCATATTGTGTGATGAAACAAGATTCCTTTTTTCGTTTAGCTTGAAAGTTCTGCTCAGTTATGTAGAATGGACTTTCATGATCAGAGAATCAAAGTTATT
>CAZIAN010000315.1:0-6212 GCA_964537355.1 uncultured Pirellulales bacterium
TTGAATCTCTACTTTTACTTTTTTGTGAACATGACATATTCAACGAGTAATAGAAATAATGGGAAAGTAATACTCAACAAGATATGTGTATCCAAACCGATAATACTTTCTCCTTTGATTATGTTTAGTGACCTAAATACTAAAAATATTATCATTCCTAATGAAATACTTTGAAGAATTCCAAAAATCCAGAAAACCTTTGAGTTCATAATAATCGCTCCTTTCCTGCTTTGTCGGATTGCTTCCGCTGCCATACCTATTTGGGCAGTGAACGCATTAGTACATTTTGGGTAATTTCCGAGATTTCTTCAGAACTAAGTGCATAGTTGTATATTCGGACATCGTCGATCATGCCGTTCCAAAAGCGATTCGGCATCTGCGAATTTTCTCCGATGTAAACCGGCTCATCATTAACACGTATCTTTCCCGGGGCTTCGGCGGATGCGTCCTGGCTGCCATCGATATACAGATATATTTTTTCCTGGTCATAAACCCCTGCAACATGGTGCCAATGTCCATCGTTGACGTTGGTTTTGCCGAAGATTTGGCCCCAGGCTGTGCCCGGGACGACAAGGCCGGAGCAGCCGAATTCGAGCGTGTTTTCACCCCAGTTTCTTTGCAGTCTCCAGGAGCGGTCGCCTTTGGCGACAATGGTCTGCCAATCTGTATCAAACGCGCCGACTTTTATCCAGGCCGAGATTGTGATTTGATTTTTAATATCGAAGCCAGGGTCTTTGCCCATATCAACATAGTCACCGTCTCCGTCTAATGCAAGTGCGCCTCCTGTTATTCCATCGACCCAATTCGTGTCACCTATGAGCTTGCCATTACGGCCAAAGCCGCTGGAATCGGCGGCAGTAATGCCTGAGCCGTCATCAAGTTTCCACCATGCGATAAGCCGGCCTGTATTGAAACTCCAGAGGTCACCGGTTATAACAGAGCCATCGGGCCGGACCTCATCAATGCGCCAGTAATACGTAGTACCTCTCTTTAATTCAGGCAGTGCGGCATAATCGCCTGTCATTTCGTCCAACAGTGACATCTGGTCGGCTCTGGGGCCGAAGTAAACTTTATGTTCGGTGGCACCTGCGCCGGAAATCCAGCTCAACTTTAATCCCGTAAGTGCCGTACCCACTGTACCATCGGCCGGCTGTGGTTTAACAGGTTTCGGTTTAGTATTCAAGGGAACGGCTTCGAGCTGAGCCAATTCCACCGCAGAAACATCCCGTGCGGTCAGGTCTGCGAAGATTATTCTGTACTTGTCATCTTCGATTTTCCATCGCATAAGGACCGCGTGTGGGAATTCTGCTGTTACCTTGCTTCCGTAGTATGCAAAGTCTTTATCTTCCATTACCAATTCAGCGCAGAACCGGATAGCCATCTCCAGGCCTAATACTCTTTTCTCGTCTCCCGGTTTCGGGGGCCATGGCGGGTCGCCACCGAATGTTGCCAGCAGCCCGGCGCGAAGTTCGCGACCCATCGCCATAGCCGACATTTCACTCGGATACCTACCACCAGCATACTCGGCAAAGAAGCCCAGGCCTTCAATGACGCTTTGCTCATCCGCCGAGAGTTCAACATCGGCAACCAGTTTATAATCATCAGGGATATCAGGCTCAAACTCGCTTGGGTCAATCTTGATATCCCACTGGTACCCATAAGTAACCATATCAAAAATCTTTTCTCCATTTTCTGAAAAGACCTCAATTTGGAGCCTGACGGGTAAATCATTATCAACAGCAGCCCAAAGACGAGCGACCACATTTCCAATCATTTCTCCTGCGATTTCGGCTGATACGCCTTTTGCAATTTTTGGGTCACGGCACTCTATACCTTCGACCTCAATACCGTCGATTGTACTGCGTCCCAGTTTTTTGTAGTCATACTTCATGAACTCCTCGAGAAGCTTTCTCGGGTCATAAAATTCCCTCTGCAGTTTTTTGAAAAGCTCATCAGTCAACCTCATACGTAAATATGTCTTTTGTTCGGGTATTAAGGTTACGGCCACCTGGTCCGCAATGGAAAGATAGCCTTGGGTGCGAAGCGCTCCTTTTTCATATGTGTTCGTTCGGATGCCATTCTCTTCGGAAACCCAGCCTTCAACTTCAAGTTCCAAATGTTTTTTTTCTTCGATCATCCCAACCATAATTAGTTTCATACGGTATGCAAAGGCATGAACCTTATGGATATTGTCAAGCACCCGGCCCCAAACAACACCACCGCCGCTGCCAATGATGTTAAGTGCAAAAAGCACTGCAACTACAATCACAGCAGCTGCGGCCAGTTTTGTAATCCGGCTCTTTGCAAGATACTCTAAAAAAAAGTGCCGTCCGGACGGTTTGGATTGTTCCAGAGTTTTTGTAAAATCCATCGAAGTCTGTTCAGCAATCTGCCGAACATCGGCGGGTATGTTTTCTGTGCCGATACTTTTCAGGATGTCTTCAATATTATTCATTCCCATTTTTAGTACTCCTGCCGGGCTAAAACCGCTAATTTGCCTTTCAAAGCTGCTACCGCCTTGGAAACGTGCGATCTTGCCCCCGCTTGTGTGCAAGACAGCTCTTGAGCAATATTTTCGTAATCCTGCTGTTCCAGATACCGCATTACAATTGCCCTGGCCTGCTTTCTTGGAAGTTGGCTTATTTCCCGCCTGACTATTTCGGTCAGCTCGGACCTTCCGAGGTTCTCATCGGGGCATCGCTGGATATCAAGCTGAATTTTATTAAAATGCCCGTTTTTACCGATTCTGTCCCTCCATGCTTTGGAGTTGGCCGTCAGGACTATTCTGTAGATATAAGCGCCGGCTTTTTTGCCGTTGAGCTTCTCGATATTCTGCCACATTCCCAAAAGAGCATATTGCATTGCCTCAGTAAAAAGCTCTCTATCGTGCGTGAGCTTCCAGAGAACCGATGCGAGAAAACCGGCATACTTCGTTCTTAGCCGCCTAAAAAGCTCCGCACGCTTCGAATAATTCATCATTAATGCTCCATACTTCGGTAAAAAACCTGAAAATTTTCAGTTTTCACAAGATAATAACGCCGGATGGTTAATTTTGTGTAAAAATATTTTGAAAAAAAATAACTCCTGCTAATTTTGTGCGGCATTGAGTTGAAACGTGATTTTAAGCTTTCTGTGCAGGCTGTTGAGCGGGTAATTGCGTATTGAGGGGCTTTTTGGCTCTGAATATAATAAACAGTCCAAACAGGGCCGAGAATAAATAACCCAATGGTACATAGCGAAGGAGAACATCTGTACCGAAATGTTCGGCGACGGGCAACAATGCCATAAAAACGATATTAGCCAATGCCCATGTGCCGCCTACCATAAAGCCCATCCGCTGCCCGAGGCTCAGTCCGGCGGCATGCCTGGATAAGGTTATCATCAATATGTAAGCCGAGACCGCACAGAAGCCGGCACCGAAAAGCATCCATATAGCCATTCTGTTATCTATAAATACGAGGTACATTACAAGGAAAGGAATGACGAGAAATAACGCGGCAATTGAACATTTCAACTCCCCCTTTTTGTGAGCAATGGCTGCCCATATAAATGCGCCCACTGTTCCTCCCAGGCCAAACATAGTTGTTGAAAGGCCGCCAAAAGTCAGCTCAAAACCAAGTTCATTGAGTACTGTCGGCAGAAGATTTGCAAGAATGGTCGTAGAGACTGCCGCTGGCATTGCCATAGCCATTATCAGCCAGAAAGACAGCGGGTTATTTTGTGTTCGGGCCTGGTTTTTATTTCGCACTTTACGCTCGACAGCCAGGCGGATTCTCAGGAACAGGATCATTATAATACCGATAACCGGACAAAGAATCAGGGGATACAAACCCTTCATACCAAAGCGAGAGACAAGAAAGGCCGAGACGGCCCCACCGCTTGCATATCCGAGAAAACCGCCAGCCATAAAAACAGCCGTGCTGACCGCCGGCGGAATCCGGCCAAGTGAGTGAATCGCCCGCAGCCCTTCCGGATGCACTATGGCTATCCCAAAGCCGCTGACCACCGCCAGCAGAATCATTAATGCAAAGGCACTGCTTCCTCGAGGCAGAACACCCAGCAGGCATATACTGGCGCCTACAATAAGACCGAGATGTAAAAACAAGGGCCTTCGCTTATGGGCGCGCATATGGCCGATGAGCGGCTGGATACCGTTGCTGGTCATAAGCAGCGCAACCAAAACGAAACCGCCGCGAGACAGGCTTAAAGAAAATTCGTCCCGGATTGCCGGAAGAATAGCAGGCAACATACTCGCGAACAAATCAATCAGGAAATGAACGCCTGCAAGCACGAAAAGCTGCATCCAGTAAAATGTTGCGATTCTTCTATTCAAGTATCAACTGACTGGTACCTCAAATTTGTTACCGGTGAGCTGTTCGTAAGCTTCTATGTATTTGTCACTGGTTTTGGCTCCAATATCATCCGGCAGCTCGACGCCCGGGCCCGATTTATTGAAGTGTATGCTCTCAAGGTAATTTCGAACAAACTGCTTATCGTAACTTTCCTGGTCCCGACCGGCCTGGTATTTATCGGCTGGCCAGAAACGTGAAGAGTCAGGCGTTAAAACCTCATCAATCAAAATGATTTTACCATCGACAGTACCCCATTCGAATTTAGTATCGGCAAGTATTATCCCTTTGCTCCGGGCATATTCGCTGGCCTTTTTGAAAATCTGCGTACTTTTATCCCTGACATAGTTTGCCGATTCTTCGCCGATGATATCGACGCAACGAGCAAAGCTGATATTTTCATCGTGCGTTCCCCTTTCGGCTTTTGTAGCAGGTGTGAAAATCAATTCGGGCAGCTTCTGGCACTGAGTCAGGCCGGGGGGCAGTTTCTGTCCGCAAACGGTTCCGCTTTGGCTGTATTCTTTCCAGCCGGAGCCAGCAAGATAACCGCGCACTACACACTCAATCGGCAAGACATCAACTTTTTTAACCAGCATACTTCGCCCGGCCAACTGTTCGGAATAATCGCAGAACGGCTCGGGGAAAGCGGCTACATCATCGCTTATTAAATGGTGCTCGATATCCGGGCTTAAATAGTCGAACCAGAACTTCGAAATCTGTGTAAGAATAATTCCTTTACAGGGTATGCCGTTAGCCATGACCACATCAAAGGCGCTGATTCTGTCGGTAGCAACTATGAGCAGTTTGTCGCCCAAATCATATATATCACGAACCTTGCCTCGATTCGGCTGCAAACCTGCTATATTTGTCTGTAAAACCGTCTCCATAAAAAATTCCTTTCAACTTATAGTTCGCACTTTAAAGCGCAAATTATCTATGATAAGCAGCCAATAATCAATTATTTTTCGTCCTGGTTTATTCTAAAATCAACATATCCCAATATTTTTTTCCTGATCCTTTCGATATTTTCATCAGCGGGCAAAAAACCAAGCAGTTTTTCCAGATATCCACGCTGTTTTATTCGTTTCAGCGTGGATGTGAAATTCACATCATAGACCCAGCTTAGCAGAGAAAGCTTCAGGTCGTTCAATTTCCTTACTTTTCTGTTATCCAGACACCGGCCTCTCAGCAGCTCATTAATCACATCTGCCGAGTACCCCGGCTCATCCGGAAGCTCCATACCAAGCTTGAAGTTCTGCGGATTTTCCCGGTATTGTTTGTAGTATTTCAATAACACATAGTACGCATCCAGCTTATCAGCATCACGTATCAATTTCGAAAAGAGCAGGCTCTGGTTATCCAAATCGGGAGGCAAATCTTTACGGCCGTGGCATTCAATCGCTTTTTGAATTAACAGCTTTTCCTGAAGATCAACCCCATCAAGTACCCGATTTTTTTCCAAAACTTCCAGGCCCAGCAGACAGTGGTCCACACTTTTGGCGTCGCTGTACATGCGGTATTTAACAAATTGCTCGAATCTTCCAACGTCGTGCAAAAGAGCTATAGTTTCGCTTATGAGCTTTTGATTTTCATCAAGGCCCAACTCACCGGCTAAATACAGCATCTCCCTGCAGGTTCGGCGGCTGTGGTCGTCTTTGAGTTGTATATTGGCATTGACGGTTTCATCATCGCCATAAAAGCCCGCAACATAATCATCGAACCATATTCTGAACTTGTCTAATTGTGTTTGCTCCAAAACGTCCCGACTTCTAATAAAAATTCCTGCTGTGTATTCCAAAATGTTCTGTGTGCGGTATAATACCGTCTAAATGGATAATAGTCAAAAGGAGTAAATAATATGCC
>CAZIAN010000316.1:0-6199 GCA_964537355.1 uncultured Pirellulales bacterium
ACAGAAAACAATATCGACATTTAAAGAGCAAAGGACTCTTTAAGCTGCTTTATCAGGCAATATATTGGCTCTATTCCTAAATATGGGGTGAAGAAGTGAAAAAAACCAAAATCTCATCAAAGCAGGCCAGGAAGATTATCTTAAATGCTCAGCTACTCGGCGGAAGAACAAAACTGACCAAAGGAAAAGAAGGTATCGCTCAGACAATCGAAAAGTTGGGGTATGTTCAAATTGATACTATAGCCGTAATCGAAAGGGCCCATCACCATACTCTTTGGAGCAGAAGAGCAGATTATGCCCCGGAAATGCTTCATGAACTTCAGACAAAAGACCGTCGAGTGTTTGAATATTGGGGACATGCAATGTCATATCTTCCAATGTCTGATTACCGATACTTTTTGCCGAAGATGCGTAACTTCGAGAATCCCAGGAGTAAATGGGCAGAAATTAGTCTGGCGAAATGCCGCCACTTGATGCAACCTGTAATTGAGCGGATCCGCAAAGAAGGACCTTTGTGTTCCAGAGATTTTCAACCTCCACCGGAAAAAAAACGGGGAAACTGGTGGGACTGGAAACCTGCAAAGATAGCACTGGAGATGCTTTTCTGGAAAGGTGACTTAATGGTTACCGAGAGACGCAACTTTCAAAAAGTTTATGATTTAACCGACCGAGTATTACCGGGACATATTGATACCAGTATTCCCTGTGACGACGAAATAGGACAATTTCTTGTGCAGCGTGCGTTATCGGCTAATGGAATATTACAGGAGAAAGAGATTTTAAATTTTCTTCAGCCAAATGCGGGACGAGATTCAGACATTCGAGTTGCTGATAGCGATATTATATTGAATTCTCTCCATGGACTCATTGATGCCGGCCAGGTAACTCCTCTGAAAATAGCAGGAGAAAATGATGCCAATTACTACGCCCTGTCGGAGATTTTCGAAAAATCAACTAAGCCGATAATAAGACAGCCACGTGTTTTCATTCTCTCTCCCTTCGACAATCTTATGATACAACGTAAGAGAATCAAAAATCTGTTCGGTTTTAATTATTCACTCGAATGCTATGTACCGGCATCCAAAAGGAAATTCGGATATTTTACATTATCAATCCTCTGGGGCGAGAACTTTGTAGGAAGGCTTGACTCAAAGGCCGATCGTAAGAATAAGACTTTTATCGTTCGCAAATTGGCGTTTGAATCGACCTTAAAAGATTTCGACGTTTTTCTGCCGGTTTTTACAAAAAAATTAGCTGACCTTGCCCGTTTTAACCAATGTGACAGGATACAGCTTGAGAAAGTTACGCCCACAAAAAACAAGATGCACTTAAAGCGTGCCTTAAGTGACGCGATTTGAAACGGTTTCGATTAAATCGAGGGGATTTACTTAATTAATTTAGCGATTTGTTTGAATTGAGGGTGTTCGGCGGTCTTGAGCAGCTCAAATAAGGCCATCTCCGTGCAACTGATATTTATTCCTTCAGCAGCCATTCTGTTTATCGCAATCTGCTTGTTCTCCGGCGTTCTCGAAGAGACAGCGTCCGTAACAACATCCACACTAAAACCTTTGGCAAGCAAATCAGCCGCTGTTTGATAAATGCAGACGTGTGTTTCTATGCCGCATAAAAGAACCTGCTGTCGAACTAATTCATTCAACTTAATATTGAACTGCTCGATGCCGCAGCAACTGAAAGCCGACTTGTCCATCGGTTCACTGTCTGAGAGAAGCTGTGCTATTTCAGGTATCGTCGGACCAAGGGCATCGGGGCACTGCTGGCACCAGAGGATTGGGATATTGAGGATGTTAGCAGCTTTGATGAGAATTTGGATATTGTTGAACAGAACCTGTTTGTCATACATCAACTGGGCGAGCTTACCCTGAACGTCAACAACAACCAGGCAGCAGTTCTGTATATTAAGCATTCCTTTGTTCTCTGGAGTTTATGTTCAATGAAGTTATTAAAATACACAATCCCTTATTTACTGTCCGTAACTGTAATTGTCAGGTGTATGTTCTTGACCACCCCAGTTCTGGAGGCTGCTTTTGTTGTAGTTTTGTGGTTCGAGGTTAAAACCGGCCTGGGCGGGATCATCAAACCCACCGTGGTATTATCGATAGCAGTCAGAATCTCTCTGCCGGGTAAATATTCGGAAATATTGTTCAGGACTGCAAAATCCCTCGCCACTTCGATACGCCTTGTAGAATCATCCTGGTTGACGATATCGGCAATCTGCTCAGCAGTAACCGCTTCAACAGCGACCTTCCGGCCAAAAACTTCGGTGTCAACAAACAGCGAGGCCGAATCCAGCTTGTCCCAAATATCATCCAACCGGGCTAATAGTAAATTAAAGCTTTCGCTGCTGCAAATAAGCGAGTGCGGTTCCCTGAACTCACCTTGGTCTGATGCGATCCACTCATCTGAAGGGATATTTTCTTCAATTGCCCTGTTAATAAATCCTACAACAGCAGGCAGGGTCTTTGTCTGCAATTCAAGCCTGCCGCTAAACGGTGCAGCAACTACGGTTACCGGTGCCGGCTCTGCTAAATCAATTGTCGGGGGGATATCTCGATGTTCGGCAGCAATCGGCCCCTGAGGAATAGCGGGAGCTACAATAGAATAAACAACCGCTGCCAAAACGGCAACCAGGCCAAACATAGCGGCGGCAGCGAAAACCTTGCGACCGAGCAAATGCCTTGCTCCAATCTGATCATCAAAAGCCGAGGGCTCTTCACCCAGCAGGGTTCTTCTGGCCAAGGAAGCTTTTACATTTTCCAATATCTGCGGCGGAGCCTCAACAACAGGCATAGAACTCAGAAACATCTTACATTGCTGAAGCTCCTTCAGCCGTTGTGCAATTTTCTCATCGTGAGCCAGCAACCGTTGAACTTCGGTGTGCTGTCTGGGCGCCAGCTCCCCATCAATGAAGCTATTGAGCAATTCGTCTAAATTCGGAATATTTTTCATTGCAAAATGGCCTCCAAAATCTGTCTAAGCTTTTTCCTGCCTCTATTTAATCTGCTTCTTACCGTACCTAACTCAATATCCAACACATTTGCAATCTGGTTATAATTCATACCTTCAATATCCCGCAGCACAACTACGGCTCTTTGTGCATCATCTAATTTCTTCAAAGACTCAACAAGAATTTGACACAACTCATTGTCCTGAGCAACCACCGCAGGATCGAGTGAGCTATCATCACTTAACAACTCCTTCAAGAGTCTGCCCGGTTGGCTGTTGTATGGAACCTGCTCTGCATCCAGCGAACTAAAGCCAATCCTGACATTCCTCCGGCAGTAATTCAAGGTCAAGTTTACGGCTATTCTGAATGCCCACGTATAAAAACTGCTTCTGCCCTGGAAATTTTCTATGTTCTCTATTATTTTGACAAATGTGTCCTGTGTTAGTTCCGCTGCATCATCGGGATCTGCACATATTTTTAATATTACGTTATATATGCGATTCTGATACTTCAGAATAAGCCGCTCTATTGCCGCAGAATCGCCCTGCCAGCATTGCCTTACCAAAACAGCGTCATCAATATTGATATTCGCCACTTCCGTCACCGGTTTTTCCCTCATTTAGACCAATATTGCCCCAAAAAGTTCCAATATAAATAAAACAAAATGAGGCTAAAACACAGGATATAATCGCAGATTCAGACTTGTTGGTCAATCTAATTTAATTAGAAAGGCAAATTGAGCAAAACGTGAAAATATCAGGGCCTATACCGTATTGGTATAGACCCTGAATTAATACGAATAATCATATTTACAAGCTAATTAATTTTAACCTGCCACCTACGGTGCGGGTGGATAAAGACGGATATCGTCGAAGTACATAAGACCCGAACCGCCAGCAACCGGATTATTTCTGTTGCCAAGGCCAAGTGTAATCGAATTGACGTTGGCAAGGCTTATGCCCTGATCCACAAAAGCCTGCAAGTCGATATTCCAGGCCGTCCAGGAAGTTCTTAGTGCCGCATCAGGATTATCATTAGTGACAACAGCACTGTCATTGAGAGCAACGTACAGTGTCTCTGCGGCATTATCAGAATTGCCCCTGAACCAGATTGTCAGTGTATTTACCCCTTTTTCTGTCCAGTCACGGGGATAAGTTAATGTCAAAGTCGCCTCAGATTTACCAACAGCATTGTCATAAAACATTGGCATCGATTGATTACCGCTATGAACAATAGTCTGCTCGGCATAGGGAGAATTCAAATAACCAACGACTGAGCCGTTTACTGCCGGATTGTCGAATCCGTCTGCCCATGCAATAAATATATTATTGCTTGCCGGGTCAATATCTTCGAGGTCATTATAGCTCTCAAAATCGTCCACAATAAGGAAGTTAGCCGTGGTAAAACTCCAGAGAGGACCTGTCCAGGGACTGTCAGTATTGGCGTTATTTACCTCATCAATCCGCCAATAGTAAGTGCTGTCCCATTCAAGCTTTCCGGGTTCATAGCTCTCGGAACCAAAGTCCCTTGTACCCTTATACTCTGGGGAACCTGTATCGGCGTTTTTCACGGCTTCTTTATCTGCCCCGAAATAGACCTGATGCGATGCGGCAAAGACACCCGGCGCCCAGGTAAGAATCGGTATCTGCGTGACATCCACGGCGCCATTAGCCGGCTCCGGACCGCCTACAGCGCCTTCAGTGGTAAAGCTCCAGACGTCGCCTTTATACGTTTCGACAACATCGAACTCATCGACACGCCAGTAGTAAGTTTTACTCAATTCAAGCGGGCCTGGAGTATAGGTCGTCTTTCCCATAGGAAGACCGCCGGTTGCATCGTTCACAACGTCAAAATTATCGCCGAAATATACGGTGTGCAGTTTTGCACCGAAACCCGGTGTCCAGCTTAGCTCCACATCCAGAGCTACAGACTCAGCGCCGTCAGCCGGGACAGGAGCATAGGCGGTTTTGGGAGGAATACTAAAGCTCCAGACAGGGCCCACCCACGGACTGTTTGGCTCGGTGTCATTGACCTCATCGATTCGCCAATAATAAGTTGTGCCCGGAACAAGACCATCCGGAACAGGAAATCCTGGAAAACCGACAACAATAAACGTTCCGGCCTGGTTGCCCTGAAACGTGCTTTCGGCACCGGCATTCACATCGTCAAAATTATCGCTAAAATATATATCGTGCGAGACCGCATACTCTCCCGCTCGCCAGGAAATGTTTGCCCATGTATCCGGATTAATGGCACCGTCAGCCGGGTTGGGACCCAAGGCAAAGGGATATCCTTCAGCCCCTTGCATAGAAGCCTGAATCTCTACCTGATCGAGCGCCGTATCATAGATGCGAGCATCGTCAATCAAGCCAACAAGATAATGCGTCGGCGGGCTCATATCTCTTCCGGCGCCAAGCAGTAAGCGGCCGTCACTGGTTTCTATTGAGCCTGTAGTATCCATTGAACCGACCTCTTCACCATCCAGGTAAACGGGCTTTCTTGTTCCATCGTAAACCGCGGCGACGTGATGCCATTCGCCGTCAAACAGGCCGGGCGCTGCTAAGGCCATCCATGGGGTTGCAGTGCCGGTTGTCTTAAATCCGAGTTGTTGGTTGGGCCCATTATAATAAAATGCAAAGGTATCAATATTTGGCCCGCCCCTCATTATAATGCCGGACCAGTCCGGATAGTTAAATTCCGGATCAGGTTTTATCCAGGCTGCGAGTGTAATCTGCTCAGTAATATTATATGCATCTTTATTGCCACAGTCCACATAATCATCACCGTCAAGCTCCAATGCACCCACTATCCAGCCGGCTGCCCAAGTTGCATCCCCTTGTAGAGTTCCATCATTACCACCAACAGTATCTGAAGCAACAGTACCGGAACCATCATCAAGCCTCCAGTGAGCCACGAGATCAGATGAGGCATTACTTGCCAGACTCAGAACTAAAACAAACGAAATCAGACAAATCAATTTCTTAGACATAATGCTCCTTTCCTCTAAAAAGTAACAACGACAAAATTTTCATCTCATTTTGGCACTATAGATAATCCGTTATTAAGTCAGATATACATCACAGCTGGCAGATCATCTATGTCAATCACACTATTGAATCTCATAGGAACCGGCCGGACACAGGTTAATATCATCAATAAATACAATGTCCCTGTCGTCGCCGGTCTGTCCTGAACTTGTTCCGTCTCCGAAGCCGATAGTACACTTTTTGACAG
>CAZIAN010000317.1:0-1062 GCA_964537355.1 uncultured Pirellulales bacterium
GGGGCTTATTGGTCTTCAGCTCATAGAACCGGGCAAGACGACCATCCGGCAGCCGGGAGCGTCGCAGGTAATCCATAGCTCTGGGCAGCGGTTCAAGGTACTTTTTCTTGCCGGTTGCGCGGCAGAGTTCCAACAAGGTCCTCATGACGCCCTGTGACTCTCCGCCTGTGACGGCGGGCGGTTCGAATTTTCGTGCCCAGGCCGGGTGCATGTCTGCATTATACTGTTGCGCCCATGCAGGCTGGGGTTCGGGCATCTGAGCCAGAAGAATAAAATCGCCGGCCTTTTCTGCTGCAGCCCGGTACCTTACATCGCTGTATATATCAAATGCTTCCAGCATAGTGGCAATCGTATCGGCAATTGTGTTGTCGTTGAAGGTATAGAAACTTTTGTAGTCGCGTTTCGGGTAGGTCCACGACCACGAGTCCGGGTAGCCGGCCTTCTTGACCGGGAACTCGTCAGGATCGGGAGCGGCACTGAACCGTTGCGGCCAAGCACCGTTGGGATATTGGACATCCAGTAGAGACGAAAGAGCAAACTCCACAGCCTCATGGATTTTCTCGTCCTTGAAATCCAGCGCCTGATCTACGCGCATTAGTAACCGAATCGCCGACTGCGTGTTGTTATCATCCAAAGTGCTGACATTTCGTGCCTTTTCCTTATATGGTTCAGTCCGATAGGCATAACGCTGTCGCTGTTCGGGATTAAACTCGATGCGGTAGTCCCAGCCACCGGAGCGAAGTTGGCCTTTTACAAGGGCATAGGCGACATCCCGGGCGGCTTCAATATAGTATAAATCGTCGGTGGCCTCGTAGGCTCTCAGATATACCATACCCACAGAAGGTGTGCCCGGCGGTTGTACCCAGATCATAGTGTTGGTTGCCTTGCCTTCACCTTCGCGGCGGGACAGGTCTTCACTGTATAGCCACAAATAGCCGCCCTCGGTAGATACCTGTGTGCGGAAAAAGTCAGTAGCTCGTCGCATGGCTTTTGCGCACTTGTCTTTCAACACTGCCTCGGCTGCATCTGCAGAAACGGGAAGAAGGCACATAATCACTGTAC
>CAZIAN010000317.1:1162-6183 GCA_964537355.1 uncultured Pirellulales bacterium
AACACTGCCTCGGCTGCATCTGCAGAAACGGGAAGAAGGCACATAATCACTGTACAAACCGAAATAAGGATGCGATATATCATAATGATTACTCCTCTAATGAATCAATGTCCAACATGGTCGGCAGTATGTCTTTATACTCATCCGAAGCTGTCTCATTGAAAAGTTTTGCCCTGCTTGCCAATGAAGAACTTGTTTGAATTTACTATATATAGGTTATTGTATTATCTTAGCGGAACAGATGCCATAAAAAACCTTTTGATCAAAGCTTCCGGCGACTGATGTGAAAATATTTCAAATCCGGATGTCCATCTTGGCCAATTCCTGTTCATTATGGTATTATCTTTTAGGACTTTCAGGAAAATCGGAAAAAGATTTCTCCTTAAGAAACTTGAAATGGCAAATAGATATCTCCAATCAGATTGGATGGTACTCAAGGATGGGACATTTAGGATTTCTTGACTACGCTATTATAACCATCTACATGTTGTTTGCGCTTGGTACGGGGATTTTCTTTTCCAAAAGGGCCTCGAAAAGCTCGGAGAATTACTTCCTCGGCGGCAGGTCCCTTCCCTGGTGGATGATTGCCGTCTCGATGGTCGCTACCAGTTTCGCATCGGACACTCCGCTGGTAGTGACAGAAATAACACGCACGGACGGACTTCAACGAATCTGGTGGGTTTTTGCCGCCGTGCTTACACTCATTGTCGGGATTTTCCTCTTTTCACGACTCTGGAGACGTGCGGCCATTATCACTGACGCCCAGTTCTATGAGTTAAGGTATGAAGGGAAGTCAGCGGCATTCCTACGCGGATTCAGAGCATTTTTCGCCGGTATCATACAGAACCTGCTCACTATCAGTTGGGTAATATTTGCGATGAGCAGCATTATTACCACTATGACAGACATACCTAAATGGTGGGCTGTTGGAATATGCACGGTCGTTGCGCTGGTATATGCGACCTTTTCAGGATTCTACGGGGTAGTGGTAACCGACTTTATTCAGTTCTTCATCGCAACCTTCAGCATGATAGCCCTTGCAGTAATCGCAGTGGTGAAGGTAGGAGGGCTTAGGCATGTATTAGATACCATCGCCGTCACCGAAGGTTACGGCCCGAAAACTCTTTCCATTTTTCCCGACTTTAAAAGCTTCAATCTCGATTTGGTAAAGTTATTGATATATATCTTCGTGTTCTGGTGGATGGATGCCAACGGCTATAACATGCAGCGTATGAGTGCATGCAGGAACGAGCGTGATTCGGTCAGGGCAACAATATTTTATGCAATTTTTCAGTGCTGCCGGCCGTGGATATGGGTAGTTGTTGCGCTTGTATCTATCGTGCTTTTTCCCACTCTGACCGAACCCTATAATGACACACACGCATACCCTCTTGTAATGAATGAATACCTCGGATACGGCCTTAAAGGTCTGCTTGTTACAGCGTTTCTTGCCGCTTTTATGTCAACGATTGATACGCATCTTAACTGGGGAGCATCATACATGATGACCGACGTGTATCAGCGCTTCATCAAAAAAGATGCAACACAGCGACATTATATGATTGTGACCAAAATCGTTGTTGTTCTTTTGATGGCGGCAGGTGTCTGCATTGCTCTTTATATTGCCTGGCGACAACTTACCGTTTCAGCAGTGTGGGAATTTTTTGCATTCCTGATAGTCCCACCCGGTATGATTAATGTCGCACGCTGGTTCTGGTGGCGAATAAACGCATATACGGAAATAACAGCGATTTCTCTTGGGCTGATACTTGGGCTTGTCAATCCGTTCGTTCCCGGAAGCGTTGTACTGTTCGGGTACCCCTGGCCGGATATGCCCTTTGAAATCAAGATAGCTTTTCTGACAGCTATTGTTGTGCCGATAAGCATAATAGTGACATTTCTGACACCTGCGGTATCGAAAGAAAAACTCGAAGAGTTTTATCGCAAGGTCCGCCCGGGCGGTTTCTGGGGGATTCTTGGCAGTGACATCCGAGAGCTGCCCGGTAAAGCATTATCTGCCTCTACGATAATTGATGTCGTAGGGGGAATCTTGCTCTGTTATGGTATCTCCCTCGCCATCGGCTATTCAATACTGTTGAAATTTGACAAGGCGGGAATCTGTTGCCTGTTGGCTGTCATAGGCGGATTAATTGTTTTCAGATGGTATAAAAAAGAGGTCAAAGTTCTTGCTCAAAGCGGTATTTTCAAGAATGTCCCGGAACAGAAAATGCAACAACAGGATTGATCCTGTGAATATTTTAATCGGATTTCTTTAATCTGTTACTAATCAATTGTTAAGTGATCCGGATTTTAGGGAATAAAATGATTTCCGCCGTGATATTCGATTTGGATGGACTATTGGCTGATACAGAGAAGCTCCATCTGAACGCCTATCAAACAGTTTTTTCTGAACTGGGTTTCGAGTTGTCGGGCCAAGAGTACGCTAATCACTGGATTCGTTACGGGCAAAGCACTGATGCATTCATATCAAAGAAGAATCTGGAAGTTGACCCAAATTTCGTTCGCCGTGAGAAAGCCCGTTTCTACAAGAAGCTGGTATCTTCAAGCGCCAAGCCCATGCCGGGTGCGCGTGAGCTTCTCGGCGTTCTGCAAGGCAGGAAACCGATGGGTCTG
The DNA here is from genome assembly GCA_964537355.1 of uncultured Pirellulales bacterium. Lineage (GTDB taxonomy): Bacteria > Planctomycetota > Phycisphaerae > Sedimentisphaerales > Anaerobacaceae > NIOZ-UU13. Next base: position 3,797 of record CAZIAN010000317.1, read on the forward strand.
GCAACATCTTCGTATCCTCAAGATGCCTATGCCGTGATCAAAGCACTCGATTTCGAGGATTTCTTCTGTTGCGTGGCTACGAAAGGCAGTGTGGAACGCATAAAACCATATCCTGACATTTTTCTCTATGTCGCAAAAGAAATGAACATACTGCCGGAGTATTGCCTTGTAATCGAAGACGCAGAAAAAGGAATCTTAGCGGCAGATGCGGCTGGAATGAAGAGCATAGCCATACCGAACAGACATACGATGAACAATGATTTCTCGAAAGCTACCTTGGTCGTGAACTCGCTTGAAGAGGTCAGTTATGAATTGATCGATCAACTTTAGAGACTATAAAGTGTCTATTGCTTGGTACAGAAATTAATGAAAGGATGAAAAAATGTACAAATGTAAAATCTTTGTTATATCTTTTCTTATAATAGTCTGGGCTTGTCATACACTCCACCAGAAATTAAGAATCCACTCCGGCAAGTAGCTGAACGAAAAGCAGATAAATATAATGGCGTAAGTATTTAAGATAGTTTTATTTTTTCTTTACAAATGGCCCAAAAAACATACTATAAGATTATTCTTGGTATTGTTCTTGTCTGACTCGGCGTTAAAGTTAGAAGTGGAAAAGAAATGAGGCTTTAAGGATAAAGCAATATGAAAAAGTGGGTAGTGTTGGTCTTGTTAGGAACTTTACTTGCGACAGGAATGGGCGGCTGCAAGAAGGGTGGGTGAGGCTCTGCCCAATACTGTGCACATGTTGTGCACCTTGAAAAGACTTACAAGAACTACAGCCATATCTCTTATCAATCTTTGGCCGGACAGGAAAATTATTATGCGAAGACCACTTCTATTGATAGCGATATTCATCACCGTAACCTTCGGTTTTGAAGGTGTTTCTGCGCGTGAAATACATGTTTCAACAACGGGCAGTGATTCAGCTTCCGGTAGTCTTGTCAATCCGTATCTCACTATTAACAAGGCCGCATCCATCGCCATGCCCGGAGATACCGTGACTATCCACACCGGAACGTATCGTGAATGGGTCAAACCTATTCGTGGCGGTACTGATGAAAGTAAACGCATCACATACCAAGCAGCACCCGGCGAAAAAATCATCATCAAAGGTTCCGAACGTATAACCTCTTGGGTATATGAAGCCGATGACATTTGGAAAGTCGAATTACCTAATTCATTCTTCGGTGAATACAATCCCTACGCCCTGGAGCTCTCCGGGGGCTGGTTGAACTACGGCAAGTGGCATCATCGAGGAGACGTCTATCTCAACGGCGAGGCCTTCTACGAAAAAAAGACAGTACAAGAGGTGAAAGAGGCCCGTCATAGCTGGCTTTGCCGGGTGGGCAAAAAGGTGACAACCATCAGGGCGAATTTCGGCAAAGCCAATCCCAACAAGGAACTGACTGAGATCAACGTTCGTGAAAGCCTTTTTATGCCGGAGATTTCCGGCCTTAAATACATCACCGTTAATGGCTTGAACTTTATGCACTCAGCAGCAAACTGGGCTCCACCGACTTTGGAATTGCAGATGGGCGCCGTTGGTCCGCGGATGGGCAAGCACTGGATTATCGAGAACTGCACGATTACCAACGCCCGGTGTGTTGGCATTATTCTGGGACATGCACCGGGGGTTGATTATAGCGACATAGACGCTTATGGAGACCATATCATTCGCAACAATATTATCCGGCGCTGCGGGCAAGCTGGTATCGCCGGTCAAAAAGGGGCTACCCGCTCAGTCATCTCCGGAAATCTCATCGAAGACACCAATTACCGCAGGGAGTTCGGCGGTTGGGAAACCGCCGCGATTAAGTTCCACAATAGCGTGGATACCATTATTAGCGGCAATCTCATCCGGGGTGTTTTTCGGCAGATACAGGGTGCTTTTGGTATTTGGATTGACTTTGGAAATCAGGGCATCCGGATAACCGGCAACGTCATCTACAACACCGAAGCCGCCAACGTTTTTTTGGAAATGAACCACGGCCCTATTCTGGTGGACAACAACATCCTTGTCGGGCAGCCAACCAGAAGTAACTCCGAAGCTACGGTATTCGCTCACAACTTGTTTGTAGATTGCGGGTACGAGTATTCTCCGGACATCAAACGCCGTTCCCAATTCTATAAGTCGCATACCACAAAAGTGGCTGGAAGTAAAACCGGCACTGCCCAGGATGACAAGTGGTTTAACAATATCTTTATCAGACAGGGACTCGAGCAGGTGAAAACGGCTTCAGGCTATACCTCGGATTACAATATCTTCCTTGAGGGAGCAAAAAGAAGCTCCTTCGGCGACGATAACAGCATTGTCGATTCTTATGTCACGGACTTTACCATCAAAGATTATGCACTGGGAGCCACGATTACTTTTTCTATAG
>CAZIAN010000318.1:0-6179 GCA_964537355.1 uncultured Pirellulales bacterium
AGTTATGAAGACGATTAGTACTTTTGAAGGGAATTCCGATGGTTTTCGCAACTGGCTGTATCGTATCGCAACTAACGCCGTTAACGATCATTTGAAGACGGCACAAAGACGTGCGGAGACTATCAGAAATGCCGCCCAGGAACATAGTCGCGGACATGCGTTTCCCACGGAATCGGATAAGGAACTTCAGAAGAAGAATCTTGTTGTGAAGCAAGCTATTCTGGGTCTCAAACCAAAGTATCAGACTGTCATCACTTTGCGTTTCTTTGAAAAAATGAAATTAACCGTAATTGCCGAAATTCTGGGGAAAAACCCAGCTACGACCCGAACTCAGCTTGCACGAGCATTGAGCAAGCTGCGAAAAGAGTTAAGAGCCACTGGTCTTTTGGAACCGTGAGGTTTGAAGATGAACGATAATAAAGAAAATATAGAGCAAATATTGGAAGGTGTCACCTTTGACGATGCTCCCGATCATGGACATAAAGACCTGCTCGAAAACAAACTGCTCCTTAACTTCAATGGGGTTCAGCCTCGGCATAAATCTACATGGAGAATTATTATGAACAATAGAATGACTAAACTTGCGGCGGCGGCGGTGATCGTTATTGGTGTATTTGTGGGATTTGGGATTTTCACGAAAACAGGCAGTGTGAGCTGGGCGCAGGTTCGTGAGCAAGTTGCCGCGGTTCGGGCTGTTATGTACAAGGCGAAAGTCAATGCTACAGAGAATGGTCAACCATCCCAACTGCGGATAGAGGCTACACTGGCCGACGAACACGGTACACGGATGGATGCCTATATGGGAGATCAGTTGTTAGGGACATCATTTACGCTGGCAGATACGAAGACCCATATCTATATCATGCCATCACAAAAGAAGTACATCGAAGTGGCGCTTACCGAGGAAATCCGCATAGAGAATGGTGATCCAAAGCTTATCGTCGAGGCCTTCCTTGGGGGTGACTATAAGAAGCTGGGCCGCCGCGAAATCAACGGTGTTACAGTCGAAGGAGTCCAGTCCAATGACGTATCCCCCACAGAGGGCGTCCCTGGCGGTGCCGGACTGATGGAAGGACTGGAAGGGCTCTCTACTAAAGTCACCGCGAGCTTGTGGGTTGACGTTGCAACCGGCTGGCCGGTCGAAATAACCTTTGACATTACCGACGAAAATGGCGGCGAGCAGATGAATATCGTCGTCAGTGATTTCCAGTGGGATGCCCAGATCGACCCGGCAACATTCGCCTCGGTCATCCCCGAAGGTTACGAGCTTATGTACAAGGTAAATGCAGAAAATCTCGAAGAAGGTAACCAACTTGTTGAGGGTTTAAAGTATTTTGCACAAATCAACGATGGAAAGTATCCCGCTAAACTTTCAATAAGAGATGTAGTCGGTGAGATTGGAAATATCTATAGAGCCAAGTCAGGCGATCCATCCTTCCGGATAGATGACTCCCAGGTCTCAACACTCAAATACGGTGCTCAGTATTTTGACACACTTCAGACGGAAGGCAAAGAGCCGGTGTACTGCGGTGCAACCGTTACGGCGGCTGATGTCGACAAGGTGCTGCTACGGTGGAAACTGGATGGAGGCCGGTATCGGGTGATCTTTGGCGATTTGCGAATCGAAGATGTAGACGCTAAGCGAATGGCGGAGCTGGAAGCAAAGTAGTTAATCTTCGAGATAACCAGGAATTGAATGAAGGATCGGTCCTGAGTGAGTGCGGGATCGATCTTTTTTTATGCACCGATAATAGGAAAGAACATCAACAGACAATTCTCAAAAAATATCAAGAGCAAGTAATGGTTATTGTAGAGGAATGAACTTAAATTAAAAATCAAAAATTAAAATGCAAAATTGAGGAAGCCCTTCCCCCGGCAGAAAAGCAAGTAGGCACACGCCGGGGGTAAACTCTTTTAATTGATTATTGCTTATTTTTTTATGCGACGAGGCTTTTGGCTATATCTACTGCCGAGGCGGCGTCGGCGGCGTAGCCGTCGGCACCGATTTTGTCGGCGTAGCCCTGTGTTACCGGCGCGCCGCCTATCATAATCTTTGCCGAGACGCCGGCCTCTTTAATTGCCTTTATGGCTTTTTCCATGCCGGGCATTGTCGTAGTTAGAAGTGCGCTCATTCCGACGACCTGTACACCCTGAGCTTTAACCTGCTCGACAAACTTTTCAGGATTGACATCGACGCCGAGGTCAATAACCTCAAAGCCGGCACCTTTGAGCATCATCGCCACTAAATTCTTGCCGATATCGTGTAAATCACCCTGGACGGTCCCTATCAGGCATTTTCCAATAGGTTTGACGCCGGCCTTTACGAGCTCCGGCTCAAGGAATTCCATCGCCATTTTCATTGCCCGAGCGGCAATAAGCACCTCAGGTATGTAAACCTCATTTTTTTTGAAACGAGCGCCGATGACGTCCATACCGGCAATTAGTCCATCATTGAGCACACTTTTGGCCGGTGTGCCTTCTTTAAGAGCGGCTTTCGTGATTTCGACCGCTGCGCTTTGGTTGCCTTTGATAACTGCATCAGCTAATGCTTTCAAATCCGCCATCTCAGTTCACCTCAATAAAACAAGCTTTTCTGTTTACATACGTTAATTTGTTTTTCCGATAATTAGACCGTAATTAAACATTATTTCAGGGCTGCGGACAAGTGTAAAATTGCAGGGAACCTCGAAAAAATTCATTTACATCTATATAGGACGTAGAACAGCACCGGTTACAGCAAAAAGTCCGTCTATGGAAAGGTGCTTAAGGTATTATCCGATAAAAAAGAAGTTATCTAAAGGGGCTTTTCTACCAGGTCGATAGTAAAGGTATCGTATTGGATTGGAGGCAGGAAGCTAAAAAATTCACCATTTCGTGAAGGAAAATAAGAAAAATATCAGTATCCGAAAGGTAAATTAAGCAGAGATTAGCTGATGAGAATGCACGCAAGGGAAAAAAAAGTTCTTGTGATTCTGGGGATTTCCATCACATTGGGCGCAGTAATTCTCAATGCTCTGGGCCATAATCCTCCATCGGCGGGTGCGTTTTGTCTTTCACGCTATTATAGTCTTAGCCCTGTTAAAAAAGCCATTCTTTCCCGGGCCGACCAATTTATGAGACGCTGGAGCCAAATAGAGATTGATTACAGCGGTACCGAATCCGGTAATATCGAGCAGTTGGCCTTATTGAGTGGGATGGACAGTCCCGATGACGTTAATTACCATTTTATTATCTGCAATGGTAACGGCGGGAAAGACGGCCTGATACAACCAACCGAAAAATGGCAAAGACAATCGCCGATCATACCGGGACAAAGCCGGAACGATGAAGCGGTTTTTTGTGAAACATTAACCGAAGAGACCATTTATATCTGTGTTATAGCCGATAACGAAAACTCTTTTCCTACTGACTCTCAGGTCAAAAGGACAGAAGAACTTGTCGAAGGCCTATGCAGAAAGTTCAACATTCAGCCCGAATCCATAAGTTATGCGGATAGCTGGCAATAGCAGGACACTAAGAGCCTATCCAAATAAGACAACCTCACCGCTATACTCTCGTAACTTTCGGATTAACCTTTTATGATTTTTTATGGGACTTAACCAGGCCGGCTTATTATTACTGTCGTCACTCGGCCAAATCAGAGGGTTCGGCCCATATCAAAAGGAAAGAACATCACTAACAATAGAGATTCTTGACTTTTATAAAATTACCAGGCTGCCATAACCTATTGCCTATATAACAGTTATGATTGTTGGAGTTGGCAAGCCGAGCGGTTTTATTGTTGTTAAATTCGGTTTCTTCGATACAAACGTCACAACACGAACTGCTTAACAGGTATCCACATAAAGACATATCCGTGTAAAGTGCCTTTTTTATAAAGCCGAACAACAGAAAGATTTAGCATCCCGGCAGGATGCCCGTTGCTGCTGCATTCGGGAGCAATGAAATATTGTGAAAAGGACTTCTCATCGGCGAAAATGCCAGCCGAGATGTGAAATCGAAATAAAGTGATGGCGCACGACAACAAGTATAAGAATTTAAGGACGAATCGAAATGATAACGGACTCAATATTAGGCATGTTCAGTATGGATATGGGTATAGACCTGGGTACATGCAATACCCTGGTATGTGTCCGGGACAAAGGTATTGTCCTCAATGAGCCATCGGTGGTTGCTGTTCGCAAAGGCACCAATATAGTTCTGAACAACGGTCAAGCCGTGGGCCTGCTTGCACGCGATATGTTAGGCAAAACACCCGGCTCGATTAGTGCAATTCGGCCTCTCAAGGATGGCGTAATCAGCGACTTCGAAGTTACCGAAGCGATGCTGACCTATTTCATCAGGAAAGCGCAAGGCCGGAACGGACTTTGCAGACCTCGAGTAGTAATTGCCGTTCCGGGCGGTATAACGGATGTCGAACGTCAGGCGGTTATAGGTACCGCCGAACGTGCGGGTGCCCGCAAAGTCTATCTCGTTGATGAGCCAATGGCGGCGGGAATCGGAGCCAATCTGCCAATTTCTGAGCCCACGGCCTCAATGATTGTCGATATCGGCGGAGGAACCACCGAGGTCGCCATAATGAGCCTGGCCGATATTGCCGCGTCCGAATCAATCCGCGTCGGCGGCGACGATATGGACGAAGCAGTAATCAATCATCTGAAGAAAACTTATAATCTGCTCATCGGTGAGGCACGAGCTGAAAAAGTTAAGATGCAGATCGGCTCGGCCGTTCCGCTGCAGGAAGAATTAGTAATGGAAATAGCGGGCAGAGACACAATCTCCGGTATGCCGAGAAAAATCGTCATAACAAGTGAGGAAGTCCGTGAGGCACTTCGAGGGCCTATCGCCATGATTATAGATGCAGTAGCGACAACTCTGGAGAAGGCCCAGCCGGAATTGTCCGCCGACCTTATCGACAACGGCATTCACATCTGCGGCGGCGGGTCAATACTGCGTGGAATAGACTCAGCATTAGCAAATGCAACCGGCCTGAGAGTCGAAAGGGTCGAGGACCCTCTCAGTTCCGTAGCCCGCGGTACCAGCGTTTACATGGAAAACCTGGAATTGTGGAAGGACACAATGAACCATAACGAGCATGGATGGGAATAGCTCGTAGTGCGGTCGCGCGTGATAAATACACAATACAACCATGGCACAGAATGTGAGCAAAGTCTCCGAACGAATGTTGTTTATCTGGTTTATGTTAGCCGGACTGATTTTCTTCTTTGCCCCGCCAAAGATAACAAATAAATTTCAGTTCGGATTTGTCCACATTTTTCGCAAGCCTTTAAGTATCGGCAGGAACGTTTCGCTTTCAGCTTCGCGTTTGATAGGATCAGAACAGAGCATAACCGAAGATGTCGTAAGTCGAGAGAAATACAACAAACTTCATAATCATCTCGCCAATGTTACAGAATGGTTGAAACAGGAACGAGAAAAAGTCGAAAAGTTGTCTGGGCTGCGAGACAGACCTGTCTGGAAAGGTGTGGATTTCGTTTTAGCCGAGGTGATTGCCGCCTCTGTTAACGGGCTGCGCGGTGAGCTTATCATCAATCGCGGTCAAAAAGACGGCCTGACTAAAAACCAATTCATTCTGGCCAACGAGAGCATAATCGGAACGATATTCAAGGTGGACAGCCGCACCGCACAGGTCAGACTGATTAGCGACCCGTCATCTAAAATAGCGGTAAAGATAGCACAATTTAATATGGACAGGATAATGCAGGGTGACGGCAACAGCTCAGCCAAGGTTCAACTGGTCCCGACAAAATACAAAATTAAAATCGGCGATATTGTTTATGCCCAGAAAAGACCCGGATTCCTTAGTACACCAGTGATTGTAGGAACGGTAGCCGAATGCAAAAGCAATGATGAAAATCCTTTAGTCTGGGATATAACGGTTCAACCCGCCTGCGATATAAAGAGCCTGACTGATGTAGCTGTTGTCGTAATGAATCCACGAAATTAGCTTATTCGTTTTTCCGATGCACTTAATCCAAACACTAAGGCAGGATTCTATTGCAATTCTTATTCGCCTGGTGTAGAATAACTTTTTTGAAGTATTTGATATGCTTTGTTCGAAACTGTATCGGGCAAAAGATATCCGGCAGCAGTACCAGAATTACGGGGTGTAGCTCAGCTTGGCTAGAGCGCCTGCTTTGGGAGCAGGAGGCCGTAGG
>CAZIAN010000319.1:0-3494 GCA_964537355.1 uncultured Pirellulales bacterium
CATTTTTCTTGGGTCCTATGGTGTCACGACTCGGTTATAAATACGAACGTCGTCGATGAGGCCGGAGAAGTAGGTTCCAGGTTCCATAGCTTTGCCGGTGCCAATATACAAGCCGTTTTCTGAGCCTCCCAGACTATCCTGTGTGTCCTGGGCAACCGGCACACCATCGACATAGAGTGTTCTATCGGAACCATCGCGCACAAAACCTATACGGTGCCAGAGGTCATCGGTGATGATTGTTTGAGATTGTAATGGACTTGCGGAGCGGGAAGTACCTTTGAGTTCCGTTATAAAGTTTCCATCTGACGGATCAGTGCCGAGCCAATTCGCACCGCTCTCCTGGGACAAAACAACCTGCCCCGCGGCTCCGCCTTTGATCCAGGCAAATACACTGAATGATTCTTCTGTGGGATTTAAGATAAAATCAGTGCCGACATAGTCATCTATGCCATCCAATAGAAGCGCACCATCGACCATGCCGCCATCAGGCTGCCAGAAAGGACCGCCAATGACATTAGCGTCGTTCGCACCGGCACTGTCCAGAGCTGTGATGCCTTTTATCTCGTCCAGCTTCCAGTATGCGATTAGTCCAGGCTCGGAAAATAGATATTCAGCAAGGACAATCAGGTCCTGGACATCTATTATATTGTCACCGAAAGGCGCCGGGCCGATGTCACAAAAGCGGTAATTTTCACCCCAGTGGTCAACTATGATGCTCAAGTCAGCAGCGTCAACAATTCCATCCATATTAAAATCGGGAGTGGATACGGGGGCAATGGCCTGTGCTATGAGCCCGGCTCCCTCGGCATTCGGATGAATCCCATCCGGGAACAAGGCGGATGTACCACTAAGCGCTGTGTATAAATCGATTACTTCCACATCTCTTAATTCTGCAATCTGATCAATCAACGGGATTATCTCGTCTTTGATGACTGCGTCGCTAATGCCGAAGTTACTATTAAAGGCCGGCACGGGATAGCAAATCCATATCTTAGGCTTGCTGGGCAATCCAGCAAAAGCGTCAATAAGAAAAATGTAGTCGGAGACAAAATCATCCTTATGTGTCCAGTTCTGAGGTTTGGAGTCATTAGTGCCTAACTTGATGATAACGGCGTCCGGCTGTGCCGCCAACACCTGATTATAAGCGCTTTGCTGTACATAAGGTTTGTCACCATTTCTCAACAGAGTTGCGCCACTAACACCGAAGTTCTGAGCCTCCCACTGATTGTCAAACTTTTGCAGCATCCTGCTCAATTGGGCCGGGTAGGAATCACGGTCGCGATTTGAAATGCCTGAACCATAAGTAATGCTGTCACCCACACAAGCCACGAGCTTTGCATTAGCCATATCCACTGTTAGTTCGAACAGTATTACTAAAATTATTATGCGTAAAATTGTCTTTTTCATCAGGTCAGCCTTTCAAATTGTTTTTATCATACTAAAAGTACTTTGCAAGCTAAGATGCTGAACGTGTTTTTATGTAAACTTCGTTGATTAAACTCTATTTGGATTATTTCCTCCAAAAAACTTAAAAAGATGCGAATAATAAATAATAACATAACTTCAAATATTTTCAAGAGAAAAACGTCAAGGAAAAAGATGGGAGATTCGGTGGATACCAGTAGTGCGAGGAAACATGATTCTAACAGGTAAAATTAAATCACAGCAAGGATTCTTAGGCTGGTTGGGTAAACGGTATAAATCGGAAAAAAGCGTTACGTTTGGTATCAGGGGCGGCACTTATATATAGTTATTGCGGATTCATTTTCCAGGGAAGGGGATAATCCGGTTTATTGAAGGTAAGAGTACTGTTTGCATTTAGAGGTTTGGGTGATGAAATGAGAATGCTGAAGTTCGTATGGAAGTGCTGGTGTGGATTGTGGCGAGGTTGCCATCATACACCGACCGGTATTAATTCACATAAATGGGAAAGCAAAATCGAGATTTTGAGGCATTTATCGAGTAAGCGTCATTAAACTATGAGCTAAAAGCGGCCTGTTGTCTATGGTATGAAACATTAAATTTTATACTGCTCGTTGTCGGTGTTGTGATTGAGTTTTAGTCTTCGGGGGGGACAACACGGATTCGGGCATATCGTAAATTCGGGCTGTCGTCGGCTATACCGAAAAGGTCGATAACATTGGATGGCTTTGACCCTCCTCGTGGAGTGTTCGTAAAGAAACTGCCAAACGGATGCTTCAATTCGATGCGTTCAAACACAGGCTTGTCTTTTCCGGCAGGTATTATGCCGATGTAATTACCGAATGTGCGTTTTCCTTTATCGATGCTCGTGCCTGCTGCTATTACGTGAATTTTGCCTTTGCTGCTGATATGAAAGCGTGCGAAAGACGGCTCGAATCCTGTCGAGTCTTGCAGGCTTTGTGCCAGAGTCTTTTTCGAGACGACTTTGCCGTCTTTTACAACGACATACTCAAGGTTAATTGTCATCGCCTGACCCGGGAAGTATTTGTCACGGATAAAAGCATATTGATGGGGCCGTTTTGTATAAAGCAGGTGAGCCGCACCTGTTGCATCTATGTGCATATCAAGGTTTCGAATGTAGCCGCATGTTTCTTCAACGGTGTCGATTTCAACAGGCTCTGCAAAGCCGGTTGTCCTGATATTGTCCGTGTAAGTGTAGAACAACCGCCGAAAGACGTAATCCCACTTGCGGTTCAGTTTCTCAAATTTGAGCTTTCTCCACTCCTCGACCGGTTCGACAATATCACCAATTGCCATCACATGGGCAGAGCCGTCGTGCAGGCTAACCTGAGGATAGCAGGACCTGATGGGAAACTCAATCGTCCCTTTTTGATGCCAGCGGCCGTTACTGTCACGGTACGAAACGAACTGCTTGCTGGTTTTGGCATTAATGTTCAAAAGCAAAAGCTCGCCGTTAACGCCGTCGGCGGCAAAGCCCCTGTAGGAATGGTCGGTGAAGTAGGTCCCGTCGGCCCAGGCCGGAGTGTGGGTTGTAATGTTTCCGCTTAGGTTCTCCGAGTCAAACTCAAGGACCAAGGGCTTGCACGGCCCATACTGAACACCCGCCGGTTCGGTAGAAGGATTGACCGACAAAAAGATGGGCCCATCCTGAAAAACGGCAATAGGGCAGGGCTCACGCTGCCTGTACGCTTTCTCAGTCTGTTCAATCTTCCAGCCATCGGACGTGCGATGCCACAACTGCCAGCGAGTGTTACAGAGCAGCGGAACATCCTTGCCTGTTTCAATGGTTGAAAGATAGACGTCGCTGTCCTGCCTTGCAATAACCGTCGAGCCATAGCACCACATGGGCCCGGCGCCATTATTGGCGGGTGTATATCTTGTAACTGTCTCCTCGATTTCCACGGCATAGTGGAAACCCTGGTCATCATACTGCTTACTATCTTTTGCTCCGGCATTGGATGCAGGGAATAAACAACAGGTGAAGTAAAAAGCCGCACACAAAATGTTCAGGATTTTTAAGCGATAATTCATAAGTTCCTCACTTGAGATAA
>CAZIAN010000319.1:3594-6176 GCA_964537355.1 uncultured Pirellulales bacterium
TGACGTACTTCTGCCCCCAGTCGTTCGCCGCCGCAAAGAGTCCGAAGACTTTCCGGGTCTTTTGCCTCGGTGGCTCAACTGTGCAGGGAAGGCCCTATTCCGTAGAGACGTCATTTACGACCTGGCTCAAGCTCAACCTTTGTGCCGCCCAGCCTGACACGGACTTCGAAGTTGTTAACTGCGGGGGAATATCCTACGCCAGCTATCGCCTCGTGCCCATCATGCGGGAACTGCTCGAGTATGAGCCTGATTTATTCATCATCTACACCGGACACAACGAATTCCTCGAGGACAGGACATACCAGCGTCTAAAGAGAGTCCCACGTGCATTGATCAGGCTGCATCGGACGATGCTCAACCTGCGAAGCTACTCTCTTGCAAATGAGTTCATCTCAACGAGGCGCGCCCGGCGTAAAGGCATATCGAAGACGATTCTTCCCGGCGAAGTCAAGGCCAAGCTCGATTTCGACAATGGGCTTGAATCCTACCATCGTGATGAGATATGGCGTCAGGGCACTATTGAACACTTCGGCCGTAATCTTCTAACTATGGTTCGGATGTCCCGCCGTGCAGGTGTTCCGGTCATACTGGTAAATCCTGTATCAAATCTGAAAGACAGTCCTCCTTTCAAGTCGGAGTTTAGCAGCGACCTTTCCACCAGTGAAATCGAGCGAGTCTCCGAGTTGTCGGAACAGGCCAGAAAACTTGGCTGGGATGATATGTACGGCAAGATTAGACTCCTTGAGCAGGCCGCTGAGATTGACAGCCGGCATGCCGGACTTCTTTATCTGATAGGAAGATGCTACGAACACATCGGACGCTCAGCCGAAGCAAAGAACAGGTTCGTGCAGGCGAAGGAAGAGGACATTTGCCCGCTGCGGATACTGGAACCCATGCACCAGGCCATTCTGGACGTTGCTGCGCAGTATCGCGTACCCTTAGTGGATGTCAAGGCGCTAATCACCGAACGCACCGAGGATGGAATCCCCGGCAGTGAGTGGCTGCTGGACCACGTGCATCCGAACGTCCCTGGCCATCAACTTATTGCCGACTCACTGTATGAAGCCATGGAGAACATGAAGCTGGTGCATACACCCAAAGGTTGGCGGGAAGCCCGGGACGAGCTGTGGAACCATCACCTTTCGTCGCTTAACAAGGCCTATTATGCTCATGGGATAGAACGGCTCGAAAGGCTGAACAAGTGGAGCCGCAGGCGTGCTCCCGATCCGCCTCCTGCTCCTTCCGGTTCGGCGGAAGATTGATCCTAATTAACAACTTAAAAAAATCAGCCCCAAAGAATATTCTTGACGGAGGGGCATCTGATTTGGTATAAATAAAACAGGTAAAGTCTGTGGATATATGGCTTTGAAGCTGGGTTGAATCCTTGTGGTTTTGGATTAATCAGCTTGGCCGGAAGATTTGTGAGTGAGGCAGATGATTGTTGTCGGAATTTTGTGCCCCATAGTGAAGATTCTACATTTCATTTAACGGCTCAGTTCATATAGGGTCTTTGAAGGAAGGAGGTTGTGACAAGTCATAAGTTAATTAATCTCATACTGGAGAAGTATTTGTCTGGAGTGGTGGTGTAAGTTTTTTAGTAGTATTAGAATTAGTGTGTTTTGGTGTGTGGCTAAAAACATAATTCAAAATCATTTTTATTCTTTTTTCAGGAGGACGTATAATGTGTAAAACGAAAAGTTTCATTATGATTGTTCTTATGCTCTCGGTTGTCAACGCCTGGGGAACAGGTTTCCTGGACGACTTCGATAGACCCGATGGCGAATTAGGCAACGGTTGGACGACACAGACTGATGGGACCATTGAGGTCACAATTGTTGGCAACGAAGTTCTCATCGCAGGAGAGCAAGGCACCGACTGGGTACGCTCGGGTCTCTCCCGAGAAGTTGGGGATGAGACCAGGGTCTCCTGCGATTTCAAGTCGGATGACAATTTCAACTTCCATATCCGCATCGATGATATGGATACCGCCGCATTCCTCGAGATCTACACGTGGGGTGGCCCCCTCATCCATGCCAATAGCGAAGATGGCAGTTGGCCCGGCTGGACCGAAATCACTGGTTCAGATATAATAGCAGGGGAGTACAACCACCTGGTGTTGGAGCAATTCGGTACAGAATTTATGCTCACCCTTAACGACGTCGTGGTCGCAACTTTAACGAATACCGCATTGACCGATATCAGTGCCGTGCTCTTATCCAGCGATTCGGCGGCCGGTACCGTTGGAAGTATTCACATCGACAATGTGGAGTTGGTCGAGCCCGACACGCTCAGCGGATTGGCGGATGTAACCGTGGTTGACGGTGCTATCGATAGCTTACGGTATGGAGATACCGAGTATGTTGTTGCTGATGGTGATTTGATGCTTGGTACAACGACGCGATGGTATGTTCTTGATGGTGTCGAAACTTTATGGGTCGAAGGCGATCCGGCTCCTGAAGCAACGGTGAGCGGAAGTTCGACCACTAAAGAAGGCGATGTGGGCTCTAAAGCCGACAACTTCCTTTTCACTTTGGATGGAGCTACTAATATCTCGTCGATAGACGGTATTGACTTCCAGGAGA
>CAZIAN010000320.1:0-6173 GCA_964537355.1 uncultured Pirellulales bacterium
TCTGCCAGCTACCGGCAGGCCCTGGAGACCCTGTGCCAAACATACTGGTTTCCGCTTTATGCATATCTGCGGCGCCATGGAAATGACAGCCACCAGGCCCAGGATTATACCCAGGCCTTTTTCACCGCCCTGTTGGAAAAAGGCGGTCTCGGTCTGGCCGACCCTAAACGTGGTAAATTCCGTTCGTTTCTCCTTGCCTCGCTGAAACATTTTCTTTCCAATGAGCACGCTCGTGACCGGGCGAAAAAACGCGGCGGAGGCAGAAAAGCACTTTCCCTTGATTTCGAGAACGCTGAAAGCCAGTACGCTCTTGAGCCGCGTGATGAATTATCGCCGGAAAAGCTCTTTGAACGATCCTGGGCGCTTACCATCCTGGACCGAACGATGGCTCGCCTGCAGGCCGAAGCGACCGGTACGAACAAAAAGAAGTTCTTTGAACGCTTGAAATCTTACCTAACAGTCGATAAAGGCTCAGACCCTTACCGCGATGCTGCCGACGAATTAGATATCACCGAAGGCGCAGTAAGGGTTGCTGTACACCGCCTGCGCAAACGCTATAGAGAACTCTTGCGGGATGAAATCGCCCAGACCGTTACTTCTGATGACCAGATCGATGAGGAAATCCGCGACCTATTTACCGCCTTGGGAAGCTGAATTTCCGGGCCGGTGCATCGAAAAAAAAATATCCGGTATCTTGTAACCTTTCTGCCGGTTTGCGTAAGTAATAGGTAGAAGCATTCGGTATTAAGAAAGGAGATGTTATTATGACAGAAGAAAATCATTGTCCTCAGTGCGGAGCCGAATTGCCCGCTGATGCACCACAGGGGCAGTGTCCACAATGCCTGATGAAGCTTGGGCTGCCGACTGGCGTCGAAGTTGACAAGCTGGCTGACTCAGAACTTAACAGTGATGTTCCTACCGGTGCTACATCACCCGGCGGCTTTATACCGCCTGAACCGTCTATATTGGCCGCACAGTTTCCACAGCTTGAAATCATTGAACTGTTGGGTCAGGGCGGTATGGGTGCAGTGTATAAGGCACGCCAAAAACAGCTCGACCGCCTCGTGGCCCTGAAAATTCTCCCGCCCGAGGTTGGCCGTACCGAGGCATTTGCCGAGCGGTTTACCCGTGAGGCTCGTTCACTTGCCAAACTGAGCCATCCACGAATCGTCTCGGTTCACGACTTTGGGCACACAGAAGATGGACTGTACTACTTCATCATGGAGTTTATAGATGGAACGGATTTGCGCCGTGTCATTCAATCCGGCGCTCTTTCGGCGACCGAAGCACTGGCGATTGTCCCCCAGATATGCGAAGCCCTTCAGTTCGCCCACGAAGAGGGCATCGTACACCGGGATGTTAAGCCGGAAAATATTCTGTTGGATAAAAAAGGCCGCGTGAAAATCGCCGACTTTGGCCTTGCCAAACTCCTGGATAGACCCGCAACCGTATATACGCTCACACAAGCCGGCCAGAGAATGGGCACGCCGCATTATATGGCCCCCGAACAAATCGAGCATCCCGGCCAGGTGGACCACCGCGCAGACATCTACTCGTTGGGCGTCGTATTCTACGAGATGCTGACAGGCGAGTTGCCCCTCGGCAGATTTGCCCCCCCGTCTCAAAAAGTACAGGTGGATGTTCGCTTGGATCAAGTGGTCCTGCATTCTCTGGAAAAAGAGCCCGAGCGCCGTTACCAGCATGCAAGTGAAGTTAAATCCGATGTTGAAGTAATATCATCTAAGCCTAATACGCCGATACAGTATCCCCCCAGGGCAGCCGCGCCTGTTCAGCCTCGATTTTCAAGAGCGGCTATCATCGGGGCATGTTGGGCGGCATTGTTTCTACTCTTACCTTTATTGGCGATAATGTTTTTTCTGCACTCGCAAAGAGTAACTCTCCCAGGTCCTGTTTCTGCAGGGGGTGTTAGACCGGAGCATTTGTTATTGATATGGCTTCCCTCTATCTTGGCCCTTTCATCTGTTTTCGGCACACCCATACTCGGATTTGTAGCGATTTCCCATATCCGCCACTCAGCAGGCAGGCTATATGGTATGGGGCTTGCACTGTTCGACACATTGCTTTTCCCGCTTTTGTTACTCAACGCGGCAATTATTGCTTGTTTCTGGTTAGTGTTGAGAATTCCAGTTCTGCTTCCCCTGCCGGGAGTCTTCAAATTAGGATTTGCGCTTCTGGTGGCGGGAACTATCTGCATTTTGATTGACTTCTTTATCGCCCGCTGGGCATGGCGAAAAGCAAACAAGGGACTCATACCGGTTCAACCCGATAGCACATTTACCTCAACCAGTACAATCCCCGCAGCCGCAGGCAAACAGCAGCAGTTTCCTTACATGCAAACCGGTGTGAATACGGGTGCCGCGGCTGCTTGGCCGGGTGGAGCCTCTGTCCAGTCTGGAACTGCTGTTGGTGGCTTTGCTCAAGTCAATCCGATGGAAAAGCATATTACAATTGTCGCGGTACTCAACCTTGTCTTCGGAACTATGGGAATAGTGATTGGTATTATAGCTCTTGCTGCAATTAGCGGAGGTGGAGCTATATCGAGAGACCCGACGGCCATTAGAATTACTGGAATTGTTGGACCTGCGGTTGGATTGTTCTTCTTCCTGACTTCTGTGCCGGAAGTGATTGGAGGAATAGGCCTCTTAAAACGAAGGGGATGGGCCAGGATTTTAGTGATGATACTCGCAGTGCCTGGCCTATTGGAAATTCCGATCGGAACTGCCGTTAGCATATATACCCTCTGGGTTATGCTAAATGATAAAACCGCTCAGTTATTTGCACAGGTTTCCTCCGAAAGAATGAAAGAACCAATGATTCAGGAAAAGAAAGAGTGAAATAACTTTAGAGTTTCCTTTTTTAATTACAGTCGGCCTGAGACTAACTTAAGGTCGTTAAAGCGTTAGCTCTTCTCCTTTTCTACCGTAGTCGTCCTCATATCGGCTCTGGTCTTCGGCCTCCCACTTGCCGAAGGACACCACGAGCATGCGAAACGGTTTATCCTCAGCCCAGAACCTGTGCTTGACTCCGGGCCTGATAAGAAACTCGTCATGGATATTAGGATGATGGATTTGCCCGTCTAATTCCAGATGGGCGCCGTCATCGAGAAAATGAAAAAGCTCATATCTGATTTGGTGCGAATGCAGACTGGCACGCTCGCCGGGCCGGACAAATGTCAAATCAACCGAGCACTCCTGGTTGCGCACCACCATATAAACATCACCCCAGGGACGCTCCGACTTGATTGTTTGTTTCCCTACCCGGGGGTCGGCGTCGGAAGTTTTCATAATATTATTCCAGTTGGTCGGAATTTGAAGTCGATTGCTTGGCAATATTCAGCAACACGCCGATCGCCGCCGCTGACAGCAGCATACTCGTTCCCCCGGCACTTACAAACGGCAGTGGCAGGCCCTTTGTCGGCAGAACAACCGTTACCACACCGATATTAAGAGCCGCCTGAATCGCGATTGTCAGAACAATCCCCCCGGCCAGAAGCTGGCCGAACCGGTCCTTGCACCGAGCGACCACTAAAATCCCCAGCCAGACGAACATGATGAACAATCCGATGACCGCTACGTTTCCCATAAAGCCCAGCTCTTCGCCGATAATTGCGAAAATAAAATCGGTCGTATCTTCCGGTAGATGGCCGTATTTGCATATTCCCTTGCCTAAGCCTTTTCCCCACAGTCCTCCTGAGCCAAGGGCAATCAGCGACTGGTTCGGCTGATAATTAATACCATCCACCCACTTATCAGGATGCAAAAAAGCCGTTATCCGCTGCATTCGCCCCGGAGAGTATTTGATTGCTGCATAAAAGGCGATTGCTGCCAGTGGCAAAGGCGGCAGGATGTGCCGCAGTTTTACCCCGGCGATGATGAGCATCAAAAAAGCCAGAAGCGATATAAGCGCCGCCGTGCCGAAGTCCTCGACAATAATAAGGAAAACTACCAGGCCCACGACCGAGCAGATGGGAACAAATCTTTGCCAGAACAATCTGATTTTATCGCCGAATTTATCACACACCGCGGCCAAAAAGAAAACAACCGCCCACTTCGCCATCTCCGAAGGCTGAAAACTCATCGATATCGGTCCAAGTGGGATTTTCAGCCAGCGATAGTGACGATTAATCTCAGGAACTAATCGTGGCAAAAACGGGAAAAATTTCTGTGACAAAACGATTATCAGCAGCACAATGCTGATAACTAATAAATAACAACTCGGCGATTTAAACCAGCCCCCGGCAAGACTGAACCTGCGATAATTAACCGAAGAGACGGTAAACATAATCAAACACGCCAAAGGGAAAAACATCAACTGGCGCAGGCCCGGATAGTCATAGAATCTCTGCAAGTCAAACTCCTGGCCTATATTGGCGCTGGCCGAAAAGACAAAGACAGTACCGATGGCCATCAAAATAATGACAACCATTGCGATGCAGTCGGCTACCGGATTATCACTTGAGGCGGTAATCATTAAACTTTGTTGTTCTCGAATGCTCGAATTTAGCCTGTTTAAGTTTATATTCGGCTTTCTTTGGTTGTTAACAACAAATTTTTTGTAATTAAAGGAGATAAGTTTGAAACAAAATTTTGACTGACGGCCGTATGTGCCCTTTAGCCGCCCGAAAGGAAATTTTCGCCGGCCTTGACATACATTTGTTATTTACTATTTACGATTTATTAGTTACTATTATTATCTTTACGGACAACCGCCGTTTTTTTATCAACGAAGTTTACCTTAATCGAAGGGAGCAATTATGGATAAAAGGACCAGAAGAGACTTTCTTAAAATGACTGGCTTTGCGGCCGCTTCGCTTGGAGCAGCTTCTATTTTGCCGAGCTGCGCTTCTGAAGGCTGGACAGCCGGGATAAAAGGAAAACGCCCTAATATTATTTTTATACTTGCAGACGACCTGGGCTATGGAGACCTCGGCTGCTTTGGGCAGCAGACTATCCAAACCCCGAACATAGACCAACTGGCCGCCGAAGGTATGCGATTTACCGACCATTATGCCGGTAGTACCGTCTGCGCCCCCTCACGCTGCTGTTTAATGACAGGACTGCACACCGGACACGCCCTGGTTCGCGGTAACGCAAATGTGCCGCTGAGACCTTCCGATGTTACCGTTGCCGAGCTGCTCAAACAGGCCGGCTACACCACCGGTATCATCGGCAAATGGGGTCTGGGTGAAGCTGACAGCACCGGCATCCCCAACAGGCAGGGCTTCGATTACTGGTTCGGGTATCTCAACCAGAGACATGCACATAACTACTACCCGAAGTTCCTCTGGCGCAACGAGCAAAAGGTCGAGCTTGCAAATGAGGTCAATCACAATATCGGCGGGCGTGATAGAACTCCGGGCGGCGTCGCGACCAAACGCGTCGAATATTCGCACGATTTGTTTGCCAAAGAGGCCTTGCGCTTTGTTGAAAAGAACAAGGACAATACTTTCTTCTTATATTTACCTTTTACAATTCCTCATGCTAACAACGAGGCCGGAAATAAAGGCATGGAAGTCCCTTCTTATGGGCCGTACACCGACAAAGATTGGCCCGATCCCCAGAAGGGCCACGCCGCGATGATAACGCGGATGGACGGCGATATCGGCAGGCTGATGGCCAAACTTAAGATGCTTGGATTGGATGAAAATACGTTCGTGTTCTTTTCGAGCGATAACGGCCCGCACAAAGAAGGCGGGGCGGACCCGGCTTTCTTTAACAGTTCCGGCCCCCTGCGAGGCTACAAACGCGCACTGTACGAAGGCGGAATTCGCGTCCCCACGATTGCACGCTGGCCGGGCAAAATAAAGGCCGGCTCAGTCACCAACCATATCTCGGCGTTCTGGGATTTCCTCCCGACATGCTGCGACCTGGCTGGAATAAACACCCCGGAAGACATCGACGGAATCTCTATGCTTCCAACACTGCTCGGCCAAAGCTCGAAACAGAAAAAACACGAGTTTCTTTACTGGGAATTTCACGAGCAGGGCAAAAGGCAGGCTGTCCGCATGGGCGACTGGAAGGGTATTCGCCAAAACGTGGCAAAGAATCCTAACAGTCCGATTGAGCTTTACTATCTGAAAAACGATATCGGTGAGCAGAACAACGTGGCCAAACAGCATCCGCAAATCGTCGCAAAGATCGAAGATTTGATGA
>CAZIAN010000321.1:0-6172 GCA_964537355.1 uncultured Pirellulales bacterium
CATTTGCTCCGGGAATTACTGTTTCCCTTCGGCCCAAACGTCTTACAGGCCACAATATGTACTATCATAGCAATAGCAGAGCACTTTACAAGTATGTTTTTCACAACATAGTATGAAAGTGTATCCGCCAATTCTCAGGGACTTTTCGGATAACTCCGCCGGCAAGGCATAAGCTCACTGTTTTTGCTGCAGGGCAACCCATGATCGCATTTGATAACTGCATGCACATTTGGATGAGCCATCAGGCACGAGGACCAACCCGCCGGCGACTATTGCATTGAACCAACAGTTCGGCCGTATGCCCCCGAAGTTCTCGGTGCCTGCATTGCGTTTCAGGTCAAGATAGCCGAGAGTTGCCGATCGGAAAACCAGCATGTTTGTACTGCCGGCAATCTGCCCGCATCCATAGGAACGCTTGAAATTCCACGGAACAGGCTCACCTGTTTTCAGCTCCCATGCGCCGCCTTCTGCGTAGATCACATCTTCATTAATCAGTGGCCGGGTCTTCGGCTCGACTTTTTTGTCCCACAAGCGAATCCCTGTTTTCACATCGAAAGCCGCCATTCGTCCTCCGATTTCCGAAGGCAGCTTGAAGAAGTTATGCTTTACGGCCTGATAGTACATCAGCAGCGCGTTATGTTTATCGCTAACTGCAACCTGAGTACCGAAAATATCGTTGTCGTTTCTCCAAATGACCGAGCCCGTACGGGCGTTCATAGCGATCAGGATTCCGCCGGGATGCTCACCGGCTTTTAGTAGAGGACGGTGCTTTCCGTTAGGTTTCGGATCGGTAATACGGTCAGCAAGAGCTATTGGCCGGTCAATCAGATAGACCCTGCCGCCTGCAATTGCAATCGTGTTGTTGCGAACTGAGTGTTGTGGTTTATATTGCCATTTCAACCGGCCGGTATCAGCATCAAGAGCAAAGAACAAAACCGATTCATTGCGCAGGCGTATGCCTTCGTATCGAGGGCTGACAGTATGCTCATTGTTCAGCACCGAACCGAAAAGCAAGCCGTCAGCGTAGGCAATGTAGCCCCAATTGCAATCCTGGGCGGATGTGCTGACCGGCGTCTTAAACTCGTTGATTTTCCTGCCTGTTGCCAATTCAATTTTAAGGCATCGCTCGCCGATGCGCACGAACGCCGCATCGTCGCTCAGGCAAAAGTTGCTGCCGGTATCACCGACGCCGACATCGTGATGAACGCCGTCCCAGTCGGCAAGGATTCCGGGAATCGGGTATGTCCATAGTGTATGACCATTGTACGCATCCACGGCACATATCCCATCTACACCTTCTACCACAAGATATCCACGATTGGACAAGGGTGCCGGACCCTGTGCGTGACGGTCTGTAATCTCAATCACACCATCGCGATACCATGCCATTTCAAGCGGTCCGCTGGCGATTTTGTCTGGCGAGCAAAGAGTGTTGGCCGCATCGCAGTTCTGATGCGTCCATTGACCTGACCCCTTGAGCGAACCACGACGTCGAACCTGAAGTTGTCCTGGTGTTCCAAGACAGACAATTCCACCATATGGCCGCTGCAGACGTTCGATTTCTACCTTGTCCAGGACTCCGCTCTCTCCGGCAAGGTTCTGTGAGGAAATGATCAAATTTGCAACATCACGCGGATAGGGCGTTTTGCGCGGGTCCCCAGCGTGGATAGTTACCCGGCTTCCATAAATACCGGCGTCATCAAGCATGCGCCTTGCTCTATTTACTTTAGCGGGATTCGAGTCGATTCCGATTACGTACAACTGTGATTGCTTAACCAGTTCCAATGCCAGTTCGCCGGTGCCGCAACCCAAATCGATGCAAATACCTGATTTGATACGGGCGCTTTCAAGAATCTCTTCCGCTGCTTTGGCGTAGTCGATGTCACCGGGCCGGGCGGCAGGCGATGATGCCTTGCGCCCTCCGTAAGCTGAGTGCGAATGGCTACCTTTCGATGAACCAAAGCAGTAAATGGCGCCCTTAGAAGTGGAAGCGACGAGCAGGCCGTTGCCTGCAGCCAGGCCAAGGGCGTTGCCTTCAACTTTGTGTGACCATCTCAGGCGACTACTATCAAGGTCCACTACCCGTAAAATGTCCGGCCCACCGCACACCGCTTCACCGGCAGCGCCAATCACTTCATACCGTCGTTCATAAGTCGTAGCCAGGAAAGGCCCGACCTCATAACCCAGTGTTTCAATATCCGGCCTGGCCTGTGTTAGAGTGCGTTCCAAACCGGTCTGTTTGGATACGTTTTCGTATTCTTCGGCGAATCTCACCTCTGTTCGGTATAAATCTCGCAGGGCAGGCACCTTCTTAATGACGTTTTCGGCATGACGGCGTTCTTGTGATTCATCTTCCAACACGATTTCGCGGTACTTCTCAAGTCCCCGGTACCGAATAAGATTTCCTTTCCGGCCAGTCTTCTCAATGTCTGCCCAGCGATACGCCAGCAGCTTTTTCCCGGTAGATCGCAGAATCCCATCTGGCGAGACACCAAAGACTCCTCGTCCTGCGCGAGCGGCCAGAGCGCCGTTTTCTCTCGTCAGGAAACAGCCGGCGTTGATGACGAAACGGTCGGCAACTAATGCTCGTGCGCCTCCTATCGATCCGTTCTGCTGTAAGCGATAGTACTCGAACTGTCCGTCCGAGCGTCGAAACGCCGCTGGTACGGCTCTTCCCGTGGGCACAAACAAGCGATCGTTCGTAGCTAACAGATACCCTTGTGGGGTAACGCCACTATGGGCATTGGCGCCACCATGCGGTTGCGGCATGTACAGCCGGCCGGTACTATCGTTTGTCCAGAGTACTGCTCCCGTTCGGGCATCCAGCGCATGCAGAAAGATACCATCGCTCGGCCAAATTCCGGCGGCGTAGTAAACTATGTCATCGATTACCACCGGTCCGCCTCGTGCTGGCCAACGTGAGATCATGCGTTCGTTACCCATGCACATTCTCTCGTTCGAACCGCCGCGATGCTTCCAAAGAAGAGTGCCGTCCTCGGTCTTGATTGCATAGAGATAGCCATCGTCACTGGCAACAAATATTCGATCGTGCCACGCTACAGGTGCAAAACGCACGGGGCCACCGGTGAAAAACGTCCACTGCAGCTTCCCACTTTCAGTGTCAATGGCAACGACCTTGTCTTCGGCAGAACTTCCGAATATCACCGTATTGCCGACAATAATCGGCTGATAGGCGAAATCAAACGTGATTCGGGACGAGTCAGGCCATGCGGGCACCGGCGCCGTTCGATTCCGGTAAACCCAGCGCAGTTCCAGGTTGTCCGGAAGTGGTTCGGACGAATAGCCGGTCCGTGCGGCATCAGCTCGATACATAGACCAGTCGCCGCCTTGAAGTGAGTTGGTCCACAGCACCAAAACAGCAAGTAAAATAACGAAATCGAAGAGTTTGCATCTCATCGCTTTTCTCCATTAAAATAACATAAGCAGCGAAAGTATAACAGCATATTTTAAGTGTCTCGCAGCTCGCCATACTTTCGCGTGTATTGGGCGTTCTGGTGAATTTGGTCTTGATAACGGGGATACATGCCGACGATAACACCATCGGTGGGTTTGAGATGTTCGAAGGCGAACTTAAACGCCGCCTCGATTTCAGAGTCACGTTCGCACATCCGGCCCGCCGCCAATATCTTAAAGCCAAGGCAGGGCTGATCAACCTGCCGAACCACTTTAGTCATAGCCATCGGGTCAGTGGCAAAGAACGAATAGCCAATCTGGGCGGTAACGACAGGCGGCATTTTTTTCAGTTCCTCGGGCGTCCGGGTAAGGTAGTAGAAGCAGGTCATGAAAAAATCAACCTGCCAGCCCTCATCGGCAATCTGTTTGATGCAGTCCGGATTATGCGCAGAGACGCCGGCCAGAACACCTGCATCTTTCACGCGTTTCACAAAGTCCCGTACTTGGCCGCTCTTGCCATCCCGGAACAGTTTATCGGTAGCTCCGCCATGATGAACGATGGCAATGGGCAAAGTGTCATTAACCACCTTTTCAACTGATGTGCTCGAACGGTCGGAGTGAAGGCAGATAAACTTCATCTTCGATCCCCGGTCTCTCAACTTCCGGAAAACAGGACCCATTTCTTCCGGCCGGCTGAATTGGTGTGTGTTGATACCCTCACGTTCGCAAGCCCAAAGGAATTCGCCGATTCGTTCCGGCGTGAAATATTCTTTCATGTGCCGATCCAGAATTGGCCCCATATATGAGTATCCGCTGATGGGATTTGAGCCGGCTATCAGCCGGGTAACGCGGTGCTCACCCAGACGTATCCTGGGCAGCATCGGTACCGGTGATAAAGTTTTTTCTGTCGATAAACTCTGCCCCCTGGCATTCGCAAGGGCCAGGCTCGAACCTGTCACGGCTGCGGAGAGTTGTGAAAGAAACTCTCTGCGTCCTATACCTGCTGCTTCGTGTTTGTTTGAATCCATGTTAACCTCCTAAAGCTTGAATCCGGCACATTGCCAATCAACTCAGACCTGCGCCGATATCACTTGCCCGACTGTTTCTTACCAGAAGTTCACCGCTAATAACTGAGATTTCCCATTTGACTCCAAGATAGTTATCCTGCCGGCTATGGGATCTGCGAGACTCAGGCACTACCTTCGATTCTAACAACATTAGCTGTCAAGGCAACTTTTTTCCGAAACCAATTCCATCGTTCTGCCTCGTGATTTTGTATTCTGCCGTACTGACGGTTTACCTCAACCGTAGTTTTCTCACATCCAATCCTGAACAACCCTTGGCAAGTCAGGTACCGAGGGATGCGGGCTTACCGGATTGTACTAAATTTTATTTCCTTTCATGCACTATGTTGTAACAGTAAAACTGGTTGCCTCTGTAATGATGATTCCATCCGGCCAGGTAACTTGGGCGGTGAGATGATGCCTGCCGGGTGTAAGTCCTGTAGTATCCGTATGAACCATGAAGTGGTGGGGCATTTGCATTTTGATGTAGCCGCCTTTTCCAGTGTACTGTTGCATTTGTGTCCATGAGCCGGAGTCAATACGCACCTTTGCTGTTGAACCGTTGGGGGCATCATAACAGTTGAAAATAATTTCAGTGTTCTTTGAGGGTATAATTGGATTGTCAAGGCCCATGAATTCTCCCCGGCGGTCCACTTTCGACTCGCAACTCGAAACATATCGATGACTGATGCGGTCTCCTCTGACTTTAATGATCCGGTAGCCCCGCGGGACGTTATCGACACCGCGTTCGAATCCTTCGCCTGATTGCCACCAACTGCCGCAGACTGATATGCTCGATACAAATTCAATACCCTTGATGGTAATGCGTTCGTTTTCATGGGCGTGTCCTTGCAGAACAAGCTTGACATTGTGAAGGGAAAGGATATCGATAAGTGCTTCAGCGCGTGATTTGTTGAACTGTGGTGCGATGGGAAAGTCTTCAGGAAAAGTACCACCGCCTCGTCGTTTGATATAGGTTGAAATAATCGGAATATGGACACCACAGATTACAGGGGTTTGCGACGGCGTGGCTTCAAGATCGGCTTTAAGCCAGGCTATCTGGCGTTGATCGAGACAGGCGTCGATGGTGTTTTTGCCCTGGCGCTGGACGACTGAGTTGCCATCAAGTGTGATGAAGTGAACGCCGCCAAAGTCAAAAGAGTAGTATGTACGTCCGAAGCAATCATTAAAGAGCTTTCGCGGATTTGTGTCGTTCAGAGCGATATCATGATTGCCGGGACAGGCATGAAGCGGCATTTGGAGTTGCCTAATACAATCGAGATAGGCCTTGCCCGAGCTGGGGTAGAGACTCATGTCGCCCATGTCCCATACGAATGCAGGCTTGAGAGAGTTTATTTCGTCAATGGTTCTGCTGAATTTGAAGGCGGCGAGTTTGCCCCGCTCGATATGAACGTCAGTAATAAAGACAATGTCGAAGTCGCTAATGTCCCGTGTATTGGGCCGGGTGTCGGCAGATGTGCTGCCGGTTACGCCAAGGCATACCATAGCCGAAAGTGACAGAAACTCTCTGCGTCCAATACCTGCTGCTTTGTGTTTGCTCATTTGACTATTATATCCGCTGCAGGAGCTTAGTCAACAAACGGTTCACAAAGGTATTGATAACGGCTTGCGCCTCTGTGTATTGTTTTTTATTATATGGGCTTCTTCGTGAACCGACCTTGAGAATAATCAAT
>CAZIAN010000322.1:0-6147 GCA_964537355.1 uncultured Pirellulales bacterium
GCGGCTGAGGCCACCAAATCAACATCGTTACTATTTACAATACCGTCTCCATTAATGTCCCACTTTTTCTCAGTATCGTCGGCGGATTCAACAAGGCGGGCTAATTTGAAGGCATCGAGAATATCCACCGTGCCGTTCCCGTCAATATCAACCGCCCGGGCCTCTACAAGGAGAGACTGACTTGTAATCGATCCGGGCTCTTGCGTTAAATTCAAACTGAAGGCGAAAATAATAACCGCAGCAGCCGCGGCAATCCGCCAAATACTGATATGTCGTAAAATCCTATGACTCCAATGCTTCCGAGTAAAGTGTTGATGAGCCATGTCCATAACAGCCCTGTCAACCTCCGGGGGAATTAAAAACTGCGGCTTAAAGAGGACATTTAAATCTTCCGAGAATTTTTGACTCACTCTCAAGTCCAAATCCTCGTCAAAATGTTTTGTTTCTTCACTCATAATCGTTGCTCCAATATGTTAAGCAAACAAGCAGGCCCAAAAGTTCAAAGTTTTTGAAAAAATATTAGCCCCGCGCGAGTTTTTAATCATTCAAGGAAATATTCTTTTGTTCGGCGGTCGTCTCTAAGCTTCTGTAAGGCATGGTAGAGTCTTGATTTAACTGTACCTAAGGGGATATTAAGAGCAGTAGCTATTTCCCGCAAACTCATATCATCGACAAATCTCATCAGCAGCATTTCTCGCTGCTCATCAGGCAGGATAGCCAGAACGGCTGCCAGCTCCGAACGGCTGCTATGACTGTCTTTCAAGGCCGGTGCTGTTATTTCACTCAATCTTTCTTCATCGCTCGCAAAGCGGCGGTTTTTGTTTCGGACGGTCAGAGAAATGTGCCTGACCACGGGATAAAAAAATGTCTTCATTGAGGCTGTAAGACTAAAACCGGGGAACTTGCCTAACAAATAGGTAAAGGTCTCCTGCAGTACATCAAGGGCATCCTGCGGGCTGCCGGTAAATCGCCAGGCCAGATGGTAAACCCAATCACGATACCGCCGGTAAAGAGTTTCGAAGGCGTCCGCATCGCCTTCATTTATCAATTCAATTAATTCCTGGTCAGAGTCCATAATGAACACATTTGGCACTAACTATATCATCCGCTCATGTCCAGTTTAACTTCTTTGATTGTTGTTTTCAATTTACTATTTGAAAATCATTTCGCCAACAATTACGGAGCTTTGTTAAAGAATCAAAGCCTACCACCCTTGACGAATATTCTGGGCCCATGGTTTACAGTATTAAGTCCAGAACGAGATTTCCAAGGCCTTTAGGACGTCCGTTCCGGAAATATAGTAATAGATACTGTAAAGGGAATGCAGGGACAAAATATCCCGGCACAGAAGGAAAGCCAGACTCTTATCTACATATATAGCAGAGACTTACGGAGTTATCAAGAAATTGCGTGTTCGATTTTTCGGACCAAAAAAGTCTATTTTCAATTAAAGTGCAATTATATCGTTGCCGATAAGAAAAGAAGTTATAAAAAGTTTTTTCTCCCCTCCGGAAAACATCGGGTAGCAGCTTGTTGCTCGATGTTTTCTCTTTTTTAAATAATGATACCAATTGTCCCTATTAACTCGGAAAATATATGTTTTAGCTTTTGTCTATACATTTTTTCCGCAGCACTTTTTGTATTTTTTTCCGCTTCCACAGGGGCAGGGCGCATTGCGGCCGACTTTGGGCTGTTCCAGTTTTATCTGCTTTACTTTTTGTTCGCCCTGCGGCGCCTGAGCGGCGGCCCGCTGCCGCTCTGCCATTGCGAACTGACCGACCTCATCATGGCTCGTTGCACTTACATTCCAGACACTCCTTGCCCTGGCGCCGGCTTCAAGGTGAACCTTAAAGATAATATCAGTAACCCGGTCCTCAATACTGTCGAGCATCTCATCGAACATTCGTGAACCTTCGCGTTTGTATTCGGTTTTGGGGTCCTTCTCCGCCCATGATCGCATCCAAATGCTGTCTTTCAGATGGTCCATCGCATAGAGATGGTCCTTCCATGTACTGTCGTAAACCTGGACCAAAACATATTTTTCAAGGTCGCTGAGCTCGGCGCGTAAAAATTCTTTTGCAACCTCAGACAGCTTGTCTTTAACTTCCGGGCCGTCACCGGCCAGGTCGTCTTCAATGAAAGAGGTCTGGAATCTTTCATTCGCCCAACTTACTAAATCCGCAGTATTCAGACTGCTGATTTTATCGCCCAGCTCCTTCTCTAATTGCCCGTTGTAAAAGCTCTCACTTAATTCGAGCAGTTGTTTATGCAAGTGGCGGGGTTTGCTGTTTTGTATCCGTTCGACAGATAAGTCAGCATTATATTTTTTGTTGGCCCAGTCGGCCAGCGCCTCGAACGCATATACGTTAGGACCCTGCGGGCCGTAAACCATATTCATCGCAAATTCAACAGGATACTCAATCTCTCTTTGTTTATATTTGGCCGCCGTCTTTTCCTCGAGCTGCTCACGGATTTGCGATTCGGTAATGTCTGCTAATTCTGAGACATCCAGTTTTATATCGAACTTGGCCCGTGCCCACTCGGCAAAAGTGTTTAAGGCAAAATCATCCTTAAGGAATTCGACTAATTGCGAACAATCTTTTTTGTCGATTTGAGCGGCGGCGGCTTCGATTAATTGTTCTTCTATTTCTTCCGGTGATTGATGCTTAACTTTACCCTGACTTAGACTGACCTGAAACGAACTCATAGCCCATTTACAAAGTCCGTTAATGTCCCACGTCCGCGGATCATCATAGTCCTCAAGATATTCGCCCATTGAAAGTGATATATTATTGGAGGTATTGTCCTTTGCCTGCTGTTTTATTAATTCTTCAATTTCTTCTGCCTTCGCCCCACTGATATCCGAAAGCTTCAGGTCTATACCAAGATTCCTTTTCGCCCACTCACAAATGCATTTATAAGGGTAGCCCTTGCCGAGCATAGCTTTGCAATTCATCGCGATTGTAGAGTTAATCATTTCCTGGATGACTTTTTTCAGCCCTTTTCCGGCCAGGATCTCACGTCTGCGCGAGTAAAAGATTTTCCTCTGGTAGTCCATCACCTCATCATATTCGAGGAGGCTTTTGCGTACCTCGAAGTTGCGCTCTTCAACCTTCTTTTGAGCCTTTTCGATGCCCTTGCTTATCCTCTTGTGGTAGATTGGCTGACCCTCTTCCCAGCCTATCCAGGAAAGCGCTTTGACAGTCCACTCAGGCGCGAAGATTCGCATTAGATCGTCATCAAAGCTCAAGAAGAACTGAGTAGAGCCGGCATTACCCTGCCTTCCTGTTCGTCCCCGGAGCTGATTATCAATTCTTCTGGCTTCATGTCGTTCTGTGCCCAGTACGTGCAGCCCGCCAAGTTCCGCTACTCCCGGCCCGAGTACAATATCCGTACCCCTTCCGGCCATATTCGTTGCGATTGTTATATTACCGCGCATTGTGCCGTCCCGGCCTTTATGCTGCTGACCGGCTTTGGCGACAATAAGAGCTTCTCTTTCGTGATGCTTGGCATTGAGCAATTCGTGCTCAATACCGAATCTTTTCTGAAGAGCCGCCGACAGCAACTCGTTCTTTTCTACACTGACCGTCCCCACAAGTACAGGTCTGCCGGATGCACTAACTTCGTTTATCTGCTCAACTATGGCGTTATTTTTTTCGCGTATCGACTGATATATTGCGTCATCCTGGTCGTCCCTGATGCAGGGTTTGTTGGTGGGTATTACGACGACATCGAGTTTGTAGATGTTCATAAACTCTTCAGCTTCGGTGGCGGCGGTGCCGGTCATTCCCGCTATCTGCTCGTAGAGCTTGAAGAAGTTCTGTAGCGTAATGGTGGCCAGCGTCTGAGTCTCTTCTTTGACAGTAACAGCCTCTTTTGCCTCGACCGCCTGGTGCAGCCCGTCGGACCACTGCCGGCCCTGCATTAAGCGGCCGGTAAATTCGTCAACGATTACGACCTTGCCGTCCATAACGACATAGTCTTTCTCCCGCACAAAAGTTACGTGGGCCCTCAGGCTCTGTCGTATTAGTTTATCCCAATCATTATTTGCCCCGGTATAGAATGAACCTACTCCGGCTATTTCCTGTGCAGCCCCCACTCCTTCATGTGTAAGATTAACCGCTTTTTTGTCATATTCTACTTCATAATATTGTGTCGTGCCTTCCAGTTTGGCTTGGGCGTCTTCGTGTTCGGCATGGCTTTTTTCGATTGCCTTGCGGGCCTTTTCAATTCGCTCACTGTCCTTATCTTTCTTCGCGTCGGACAGCTCGCCCTGAGCACTGGCTATGGCCCGCTCGGACGCATCAAGCTGCCTTTTGATTCGGTCATAGGTGCTTTGCAGAGTGAGCAGCTTTCTTGCGACCTGGTCGGCTTTTTTATATTTGGTAACATCATCGAAAGCCGGGCCGGATATGATTAACGGCGTCCTGGCTTCGTCAATCAGAATCGAATCGACCTCGTCAATTATCGCGTACTCCAAATTTCCCTGTACCATCTGCTCAAGTGACGTTTTCATATTATCGCGAAGATAATCGAAGCCGAATTCATTATTCGTACCGTAATTTATATCACAGGCATACTGGCTTTGCCGCTCATCGCCGGCAGTGTCCATGTCTGCCTGAATGGCGCCTACGGTCAAACCTAAAGCACGATAGACCGGCCCCATCCATTCCGCATCACGCTTGGCTAAGTAATCATTGACTGTAACGATGTGAACTCTTCTTCCGGTCAGATGGACGAGATAGGCCGCTAATGTTGCCACTAGAGTTTTACCTTCACCGGTAGCCATTTCGGCGATTTTACCCTCATAAAGGACCCTGCCGCCGGCAAGCTGTACGTCAAAGTGACGCATCTTGATATTTCGCCTCGCTGCTTCACGAACAACCGCAAAGACCTCAAGCAGGATATCCTCGGGCCTGGTTCCGTTTTTGATAGCGGCCTTGAACTCGGCGGTCTTTGCCTTCAGTGCCTCGTCGTCGAGCTTTTTCGTTTGCTCCTCGAACTGCTCTGCCGGACGTGCGGCTTCTACATAGGCTTTCCCAAGCCGTTTAGCACGCGTCCCAAATCTTTTTAACAGGAAATTGCTTATTATCTCAAACATAAAAAACACTCAAATATCGAATATCTAAATCCGAAACAATATCAAAATTCATATTTTCAAATGTTCAAAAAAGTTTTTATCATTTGGATTTGAGACATTTGAATTTGTCCGTTCTGTGTAGTATTACTACGAAGAATGAATTTCGTGTCTCGTAATTCGTTATCCTTTTACTCTTGTTAGATACTCGCCCGTACGAGTATCGACACGGATAAGCTCGCCGAGTTTAATAAAAGACGGCACCTGCACAACCAATCCGGTTTCGAGAGTTGCGGGCTTGTTTTGATTTGTCGCCGTGGCACCTTTAATCTCAGGGGGAGTGTCGGTAACTTCCAAATCCACCGTGTTGGGCAGAGTTATGATGATGGGCTTACCCTCATACATACTTACCTGCAACTGAGTGTTCGGCTTAAGATATTTCTGCCCATCTCCAAATGCATCATCATCGAGACTAATCTGGTCGTAGGTCGTGGTATCCATCAGAACATGCTCACTGCCGGACGAGTAAAGATATTCATACGTTCTCTTGTCCAGATACGCCTCTTCGACGTTTTCCTCCGAGCGCAAACGGATATTTTGAATCGAACCGTCGGCCAGACTCTTAAGCTTTGTTTGATACACCGCACCGCCTTTACCCAGCTTGACGTGCTGATAATCAACTATCGCATACAATTTGCCGTCAATCTTGACGGTCTGACCTTTACTCATTTCAGATGCTCTCATATCGTACTCCCAAAAAAACTATATATTAATAGTCGGTTAGTATAGCCGTTATTGTGCAAAATTGCCACAAAATGTCAACAAAAGGAAAATTTCAATATTTACCCCTACGATTTTGCGGCTCGTTGGAGTGTAAAATTTATTGCCATACACCCCACAGATTTAGTTTCAACAGCTTATAGATTATTTGCAATGCTAATATGATTTTAGTAATCTAATAAGCCCAGAGACCTTTGCAAGCCACAACAAAGCGAAAATAGAAAATTCCAGCTAACTCTGATCTGTTTTGAGATAAGAGGCAGAAACTAAAAAAGGGAATATATCATGGC
>CAZIAN010000323.1:0-6140 GCA_964537355.1 uncultured Pirellulales bacterium
TGAAGATGATCTGTTTCGCCCCATATACGCGCGTCAGATCGAACCGTATTCCCACGTTGATGAAGGCCCGGTCAAAACCTTTGATCACTTGCCACGACATGCGCTCTCACCGCTCGTTATCATGCAGGATATATTCTCATGTCAAAGGTTTGGGTGAGGTGGTGATAGCAGATATCCCACGATCAGCATTATGCAAAATATGTTGGAGGAATCTGGAATCTCCATAACAGATAGAATTGTCATATGCCACGAATCAGTGCCCCACCTTAGTTACTGCTAGAATGATATCATCTTCCTGCGCTCGGTTTTCGTCAAATGTTATACTTTTTTTATAAATTCGGGATTGTTGTGTGAAATTTTAATGATCTAATACAAACCAAGTCCCGAAAGTGATGAATCGAATAAGTAGCAAACGTCACTAAGAAGGGACTATGTCGCAACTTGGCCAAGTTGTATGTATTCTCATTAACTCACTTTAACTTAGGAGGTGCTAAGAATGATTAACACAACAATGAAAATTGGTTTAGCCGTGATGATTCTGGGTTTCCTGGTTGCCGTTGCCTATGCGGGGCCGATCTCCCTGAACGAAAGTCAGATGGATGCTGTTGCAGCTGGCGGTGTTGAAAAAGTTGAGGGCTTTGTCTGTCCGGTAATCACACAGGATGCAGTTGGTATGCACAACCCTCAGGCAGGTCCTTTAGGAACTACAGGTGATTACACTGTTGTTCCTCAAACTGCGAATAATGGGAATTTATACGTGCCAGTAACCGCAACTAATGGCGATGGATATGGGTTGCCAGGCGGACCACATTCAGCCCCAGGAGATACAGACTACACGGCTATTTGGGCCCGGCAGTAATTGACGTTTTCTAGTACACAACAAGCGACTTTTACTACTTGCTTTTTGTGTATATCGATGCTGAAGGTGCTGCAGGTGCGCTGTCTCGTTAACTGCATGATGAGGCGTACCTGCAGCAAAGTATGAATGGTTTTCCAGAGATCATCAATCCACCAGCTGGCAGGTCTTGGCCTGGACACTTTCCTGCTTTTTCTTTCTTTAACCTGCGGCCTATTTAGCGGGAAGATCGTACTTGCCGACAATGTGACCCGTCCAGTGCAATCATTAATGGAGAGGCGGCAACAAAACGTCGTCCTCCAGAGGTGGGAATTGAGCTGTGGTG
The DNA here is from genome assembly GCA_964537355.1 of uncultured Pirellulales bacterium. Taxonomy (GTDB): domain Bacteria; phylum Planctomycetota; class Phycisphaerae; order Sedimentisphaerales; family Anaerobacaceae; genus NIOZ-UU13. The sequence goes on from CAZIAN010000323.1 coordinate 1,182, forward strand.
CCGCAGCGCTTGCTACCATTTTGCGCTATCAGCACGGGGTTCCAGTAACGGAGCGTTCAGTGGCACTCGGCCTGATTGATCGTGAAGAGTATATTAGGAACCCGGATCTGGTTCGTTTCAGACAGGGCTTTTCCTTGCTTGACATGAAGCGCTACGTCGATGGATTAGGCTATGAGGGAATCGGGCTCGGGCAATTGACTCTATCCGATCTTTTCGCTCGTGCACCCATCATTGTTCCGGTAAACCTACAAGGGTTTCCGCATTTCGTTATATTTCGAGGCGGCACATTAAAAACGGTGCTGATAGCTGACCCAGCGTTTGGCAACGTCACTATGTCGACAGATAAATTCTTAAAAGGCTGGATTGACTATAAAGATATCGGCCATGTTGGATTTATCGTTACTAAGGAAGGCTCGCTAGTGCCTGCAGGCAAATTGTCTGTTCGAGCATTGGACTTTGTCATACTCCGATAATTATAAAGGTTGTTTGTTTTCGATGATAGGCATGAGAAAAGAATATCTACAATTGATTCTTGTTATTTTTAGCCTGACAATATTTCCTTTGGGGGCCAAAGCAGACGGTGATCGCATCCAAGAACTCAACCGAAAATTGCAAGAGCGAGACAAGGTTATTTTGGAGCTTCTTGAGCGCGTGGAAACTCTCGAGCGACGCGTTGGTATAAAACACATCGTGCCAGAGCCCAGTGAACCATCACCTGCTGCACTCGAAAAAGCTAAAAGCAAGGAGAAAATAGCACCCGAATCCCCTCCAGGTGTCGTCACTGTCGAAGAAGGGGCTGCTGAACGTGCCCTAATGCGATCCCTAACGCGAGAAGGGGCATTGTTACTACCCCCGGGTACCCTGGAAATTGAACCAAAGCTTAGCTACGCACGGAAAGAGGATTCAACTCCACGCCTTTTCACATCTGACAGTCAGTTATTTGCTGGTGAAACGGATCTAAACACCAACAGTTTAGCAGCGGATTTAGCGGTGCGTTTAGGATTACCCTGGGATTCACAGCTGGAAATCGGCCTGCCTTATCGATGGGTAAGAATGGAGTCTGTGAACAAGGTCGGATCTGTATCCACCGAATCGACATCCCAGTCAGGAGCGGGCTTCGGTGACCTGCGCGTAGGACTGGCCAAGACACTTCTCCGGGAGAGCTTGTGGCGTCCAAATCTCGTTGGGAGGGTCACGTGGGACACAAAGAGCGGCAAGCTTTCTGAAAACGGCCTATATCTCGGCGGAGGATTTCAGGAGTTCCGTGGGTCGCTGACAGCGATAAAGAGACAAGATCCTATGGTTTTTGTTGGTGGGCTATCTTACGAATACAGCATCGAAGAAGAACAATTCAAACCCGGCCCAACCATTTCGGCTAACTTCGGCACCTTCATTGCCATGAGCCCCGAGACATCCATTCGATTTCTCATCTCCGGCGCATACCAAGACGAAAGCAAGTTTTCAGGAAATGAAATCATCGGCAGCGATCGCACTATACTTAGCTTTGAGGTTGGAGGTTCCACACTACTAGCACCAGGGACTCTGTTAAACATTTCGGTTGGCTTCGGCCTGACGGATGACGCCGACGATTTCACGATAACTCTGTCGCTCCCTTTCCGCTTCTGACCACCCATGCCCAGCGCTTCTGAGTTCACTACACTTACTATTAAACTGAGCAAAAAAATGCTTTCATCAGTCTTTCATTCTCAAATATCATCTAATGTGTATCTAATAATAGTTATACAGTTTGTATGAATCAGGCTATAGCCTCTTCCGGGGATGGGATTGCATATCACCTGCCATTGTCAACTCTGATATTATTCTTTTATCAAAAGGTTGAGGAGGGCTGCCATCGATAGCAGATATACCCATTCGACGAATACTGGAAAGGGGGTCTGGTTCAATGGCCTGTACCCCATGAAAGGACTTGTATAAAGCTTGACTAAACTCTCCTTTTGGTCTTTAATTTCCGAACATCCCGTCCGAATAAAATCTCCACTTTGCAGGTTGTCATGGAGAGACCACTCAAAATGGGTATTCATCCTAACGGAAAGTAATTTAGCCGTTAGGATCTACCGGTTGTCTTCCATTTCTCGCTATTTTCCCCATCCCCAGTACCGGAGTCCTCCATGTTTCTTCCTCAAGTGGATTTCTTGCGGTAATTGTGGTGACATCCGCTCTTTACACTTTTTCATTTTAGCAAATGGGTCTGACCTGTTCTAACTGCATCGACTAATAATTTCCCAGTCACTCTCAATTTCCCGAAAGTCCCTTTCTTGTGGGACATAATCTTATCGAGAAGAGCTTCCCTGGTTTGTGGTGGTATAACCTCCGTAGCTTTTTTTTGCAGGGATATTGCTTTTTTGGGACATGTGGGTATGCATAAACCGCATCCGATACAACGGTTAAGGTCTACTGAAGCTTGGCTATTTTGCGTAGATACCCTCGCCGCCCCGACTTGACAACGTTTTTCGCAATTGCCACACCCATCGCATGCATCTGTATCTACCACCGCAAAAAAATTTGAAGCCCAAAAATCAACTGGTTTAGGCAAGTTTTTATGCATAGCCAGCATTCCGCAGCAGCATCCACAGCATGAACAAATGAAGTCGGCCTTTTCAGTATTGGATGGTTGAAGAACCAATCCTTCTTTCTGATTCTTTTCGAGGATGGACATTGATTCATCCAGTGTAATTTCTCTTCCAAGGCCATACCGCAGGAGAGCTTGGGCCATGTTGTCAACGGCGAGGCAGGTTTCTCTTCGATCTGTGGCTCGACAAGGTTCCCCGAGTAAGGCTTTCTTTTGACGGCATATGCATTCTAAAATGGCAAAAGGCGGTTCAGCCTCTTTCATTAGCAGTGCTATTTCGTCGAATGTACTTACGTTATGCTGTGTTTGAATGCTTTTTGCAATCGGAATGGTACGCATTTGGGGGAGTTTCGTGCTGATGAATTCTATTCCAAATTTCTTATCCGATGTATATTCGTCAAAATCTTTTATGAACTCTGGTGTAAGTTTGCCGATTTGATACTCGTACATTCCCACAACAAAGGGAGGAATAGAAAAAAGCCTTTTACCCCCTCTAACTTTTGATTCAATCCCTCCCCTTTCTTCAATACCGTCAAGCACCTTTTCTAATTGTTCTGGCGAGTCGACTAGGTGCTTGGCTCTTTCAAATATCGTTTCTATCGGTTCGAATCTGTAGGTCAAACAGGTAGCAATCTGAGCCGTTTGGGGTGTAAAAATGTGTTTTAAGATCCTTATCTCAGAACCTGACTTTGTTGCAGGAAATCCTACCGCCTGACTGTTTAAATGGCGTTGTAGTTTTCTGTAAACATGGTCATCCTTTTCCATTTTCCAGTTCCTTTCACCGATCAATATTGATGGTTCTGAGAAAACCCCTTGCCCTCGGTCCTCCCTTATTGCCCTTCCCAGATGCTCGTAACGTCGGACGGCTAACGCTTTGAACACCTGTGTGAGTGGCGCGCCAGTGAAGCTTACATCAGAGTGAATTCAGTTGTTGGACGATTCTTCTCTGGTCTTCATGCAGCTCGCACTATTCCCTCTCCCTGAGTTCGCGGCTCATTGACGGGCCCCAAGGAGCCACTAAACTTTTACGATGAGCTTACCTTTGTTCGTGCCATCAAAGAGCTTGTTAATGGCCCGAGGTGTCTGTTCGAGGCCTTCGACTACATCGACCCGGTAGCGGAGCTTGCCCTCCCCATACCATTTCATCAGGTCCGCCATGGCTTCTTCCGCGCGGGCAAAGTAATCAAGAACAATGAATCCTTCCAAGCGCGCCCGCTTGACGATCAGATTCGAAAGAAGATACGGACCGGGTGCAGGTTCGGTGTTGTTGTACATCGAGATCATCCCGCACAGGACAATCCGGGCATGAAGATTGATAAGGGCAAGAGCAGCATCCAGCAGGGAGCCGCCGACGTTTTCGTAATGAACGTCAATCCCGTTAGTGCAAAGCTCCTTGAGTTTCTCAGTGACCGATTCTTTCTTGTAGTTGATGGTGCCATCAAAGCCAAGCTCATCGGTAATCCATTCGCACTTCTCGTCGCTTCCGGCGATCCCCACAACGCGGCATCCTTTGATCTTGCCGATCTGGCCTACCAAGGACCCGACTGCACCAGCTGCGGCAGTGATTACGAGAGTCTCTCCCTGTCGGGGTCTGCCGATTTCAAGAAGCCCAAAGTAGGCGGTAAGTCCCACGAGGCCGAAGAGACCCATGTATGCGGTCAACGGGATAGCAGGATTTTCCGGCAACACCTGCAGCCAGCTACCGTCCGAGACAGCGTAATCCTGCCAGCCAAGCATTCCCGATACATGTGCTCCTTCCGGAAACCGGTCATTCCGCGACTTTTCTACCACTCCAATGGCACCGCTTCTCATGACTTCTCCGATGGCCACTGGTGGAAGATAGCTGGGGAGGTCCCTTACCCATCCTCGCATGGTAGGATCAAGAGAAAGGTAGAGGTTGCGGACGAGGACTTCTCCCTCCTTTGGATCTGGTATTGGCTCCTCCTGCAAGACAAAATCTGTCTCCTTGATGAGCCCGACCGGCCTTGCCGCGAGACGCCACTGACGATTAGTCGTTCTTGCCGTTGTCATAGGACACCTCCTTTTTCGTTTTCATTGTTCTGCCCAACGGGCTTTTCAGGGGCAGCATGGAAATGAAGGCAGCCTTGGGAATTCCGGCTGCACTATGCGTTCGTGAGGGATGACTCCCGGCAGGAATGTAAGCCTGTCAGGAGCTGGGTAGGCACAATTTGAGAGATCTTTTCATGAGGCGCCTCCTCATTGGAGGTGGACGTGAGATCCAAATAGAGTATCTCATCAATGATAGTAAAAGTCAATCAAGGAGGATTCTTCTTTTCTGGCCTTACAACTGCAATCACAATCCAGGACCTCCTCGGGCACGCCTGTATTGGCACAACTGAAAGGTACTG
>CAZIAN010000324.1:0-6140 GCA_964537355.1 uncultured Pirellulales bacterium
CTCTATATATTCCTGTGGTATCGGATTCATCGGCACCATCTACTGCGTCCTTATCAATCCCGAAATAGACATCGTGTTGAGATGCATTATCTCCCGCTGACCAGCTCAAAGGTAATACCTGGTCAATGTCAGGTGTTGACCTGTTGGCCGGACTTGCATTCCACGCAACAGATGTGTCACCTCTCATTGCCTGCTGAATTTCATCTGCTGTCAATACCTTGTTGTAAACGCGCACGTCGTCAATCATGCCCTCATAGAACTGACCCCACTGATTGTTACCAATTTGGAAAGGTCCTCCACCGGCACTCACGGCCGAACCATCCAGTCGTTCGGACTCTGAGCCGTTGAGATAGAATATTACACCGCTGTTCTGCTCAGGTTCAAAAGTCACGGCTACGTGTTGCCAGGTGTCAAGCTGCAGAATTGCACTGAAAGCATCGTGATCCAGAATTCCTGGCGTTGTAAATCTAAGGTGGTCACCGCTGGACTTAAATGCATACGAGCCGTCAAGGGCGACAAAACCTCGGTCACCGCCAAGGTTGCCCGGATTAATCCAGCATGTGATAGTAATCGCCTGTCCGACCTGAAGACTGTCGGGAGTACCGAATTCCAGCCAGCTATTACCATCGAACTCAAGTGCATCACCATCTTGCCCGGCTACCCACTGCGGGGTGCCTGCGAAACTTCCGTGATTGTTATGGCCCGACCAGTCAACAGCGGTCGTGCCTTGTCCTGCATCAAGTTTCCACCATCCTACAAGACTGGGATCGGTGATAGCTATATCCGGTAAAGTCGAGAAGCTCCAGACATCTCCCTTATGTGTAGTGGCCGCGTCAAACTCATCGACTCGCCAATAGTAAGTCTTGTCCTTTTCAAGGGTTTCTATAGCATAGGTCGTATCTGACTGAGGAAGACCACCGGCGGCATTGTTAACATCGTCAAAATTGTCGCCGAAGTACACAGTATGCAGTTTCGAACCGAAACCGGCAAGCCAGCTAAGGGACGTATCTAATACTACAAATTTAGCTCTGTCGGCGGGGGCCGGATTATAAGCAGTTCTTGGGGGAATCGTAAAACTCCATACATCGCCTTCGTGTTTCGTACTGCCATCGGCCTCAACTTCATCAATCCGCCAGTAATAAGTTGTCCCAGGAATCAGGCCGTCCGGAAAAGCGAACCCAGGAAAGCCGGCAACATAAAACGTTACAGACTGATTGCCTTGGAACGCCTCGGCCGCACTGCCGGCCACAGCGTCAAAATCGTCGCTGAAGTAAACATCATGTGAAGCTGCACCATATCCCGGAGACCAGCCAAGGCTTACCCATGTATCAATATAAAGAACACCATCAACCGGATCAGGTTCATTAGCTTTAACTTGCACAAGACCAGCGGCGCCGGCGTGAGCAATAATATCAGCGTCCGACAGGGCCCGATCAAAAACAACAGCTTCATCGAGAACACCGTTCAGATGGTCGGCAGGACCGGCACCTCGTCCGCCAATCCTAAGCCGGGGAAGATCAACGGCGTCAGGGCTGGTTGCTACCAATTGTCCATTGAAGAACAATTGCGTTCCACTACCGTCGTTGCGCCAAACCAGGTGCATCCAAACATCCTGTTGTACCACCAGGTCGCTGAGAGTTAAATCTCCTTCTGGTGTGAACTGATAGTCTGCAACCCCGTAAAGTGTAAACCCGGCCTCACCCAATGCTGTCCAGCCGGCAAGTCGAATCGAAGTGGCATCACCGTCGTGCAGTGCTTGTGAGTCATTAGCTGCCGGTGGCTTCGTAGTCTTTACGATATATTCTACCGTCCATGGACCTGGTATATCTGTAGCGCCGGTAAAATTGGCACGATTTGCACCTGTCCTTTCGAATCCCACGGCCGTTCCAGCGCCGAAGAATCCCTCTTGAGCTAACGAGACACCATCGTAGGTTCCGTTCAGCCCTTCGCTGCCCGAATCGATACAATCGCTTCCAGTCTCATCGAACTTATACCAATTAAGCGGGTTATCGGCGCTTATAGCCGCCTCCCATTCAGAAATACCGGCCTGGGCCAGGCTGCCGATGGCCAGCATCAGAATAACTGAAACTAAACAAATCATTTTTTTACACATAATAATAGTCCTCCTGAAAAAAGATTTAATATGCGATGTGAGTAAACATGTACAATAGGGTCACTTGTTAAACATAAAGCAACAATTAAAAACTTTGTACTTAGCATGAAGCTAAAAAACACCTCCTCTGTTCGGAAAGCATCTATATTTGTACCAAAAGTAATAACAAATCAAAAAAAAACTCTATGAACACGAACATAACTACATTATTTATACCAAATCAACTGCATTGCCGTCAAGCTTAAACTCTGTATGATTTCCAGTAAACAGTTAAATAATCAATTCTCCTAAGCCGTTTATAGCTCTATTGATTATCAATGAAAAATGGGCCTATACCGAATAATTCGATATAAGCCCCGAATTTATGCTTATTTGCTAAATCAACCTTGCAATTTTAATTACGAGACCAATCCTGGCTTAGGGCACAGGTTCTGGTTCCAGTCCCGGGTCCGGCCGATACAAACGGATATCGTCAATGAACATTGTTCCTGTTCCGCCGGGCTGAAGATTGTTCTTATCACCTAAACCAATGGCAATCGTATCAACGTTGGCAAGGTCCACACCCAGATCTGTAAATACCTGCAGGGGGATAGTCCACTGCGTCCACGTATCTATCAAAGCTGCATCAGGATTGTCGTGATAGACGGATGTGCCGTTCAGAGCAAAATACATCGGCTCGGCATAGTTGCTCAGCATACCGACATCCTGGTTGGTCCACTGTGGACTGACATTGGTATTTGGGAAGCTTACATTGGAGAGTGTCGCATTGCATGTTAAAGTGGCGTTATGACTTGTCACAGCTAACCCTATGTACATAGGTGCATCCATGCCGACTTGTATCAAATCGAATCGCGTCCACGTGTTACCATCCGCCGAGTAATACGATCTGACGAGTCCACCTGCCGTCCGCTCTAATTTTACCCACTGTGGCGAGGTAATGCCTTCTTCGAAATATCTGTCAGTGACGCCGTCGGTGGCTGTGCGGTACTGGAACCTTACGCCGTTTTCAGGAGTAATGAACACTCCGATGTAGCGAGAGTTTGCATCAAGCGTATCGCGAATCATCACACCCGCTTTGGCAAACGGATCTGTGTTATCCAGGCTCTCGACTTTAGCGATAATCGACCCGGCGCCGGTGAATTCCCTGAAAGCGAAGTGGAACTGGTCTGAATTGCCCCAGATATCAATGCCGCTGCCGCTCAACTTGTAGGTTCCGGCCGGCTCCTCTACGAATCCGCCAACATAAGCCGGATAACCTTTGAACCATAGTGACAGTGTCTCAACCCCTTCCCTCGTCCAGTCCTTTTCTGGACCGCTTAGTGTCTTCCCTGCTTCTGAGTACTTCATGTTGTTATCATAGAATAACGGCATCGACTGGTCACCCCCGTGAACAATATCCTGCTCGGCAGTGGGAGGTTCGGCATAGCCGACAACAGAGCCGTTTGCCTCGACTTCCCATCCGTCTAACCATGACTCATATATAATATCTGGCGAGTAGTCGTTGTAGTCCTCGAAATCGTCCACTACAAGAAAGTTAAGCGTCGTAAAGCTCCAGATGTTACCTTTATAGATTGTTGAATCCGGCGGAGCATTGACTTCATCGACCCGCCAATAATAGGTCTGGCCGAATTCAAGAGGCTCGGGAAGAATATAAGTAGTATCTTCATGGCCTTGTCGGGCTAAAGCATCCTGCCAATTGGTTATGCTGGCCTGGTTGACGTCCTCGAAAACGGTGCCGAAGTACACATCATGCTTATCTGCATAGGTTCCCGCCCTCCAGCTTAGTGATACATCCAGTGGCACCTCTTTTTGGCCGTTACCTGGTTGCGGGCTGTAGCTCTCGGGTTGAGGACTTATACCAAGCGCAAAGTTCATCGCCGCTTCCAACAAAGCATAAGCATTTTCATTCCAGACAAGGTACGATTGCTCATCGAAACCAAGGCAAACGCGAATGTCCGCTGCCACCCGCGGACTTCCATCTGCAGGAGGTACGGGAAGTTCGGCTCCCTTTTCATAGACGAAAATAATATCCCATGTCAGGCCGTCACTTAGCGTAGCTCTGGCAATGACAGTAGCGGCACTCCCTGCCGTACCGTGGCCACCAAAACGAGCAGGGCCACGCTCGCTAATAATATCAGTAAGAACGCTTACGGTTCCGCTGAAGCCTGCGGCCAGTGGGTGTCCGGGTGCGACGATCTCTATGTTTGTAGTGGCCACATCCGGGGCATCTACGCCACCCCCGATTATCAAACCCATCTCGTCCCAGCCCCAACTCTCGGTGATGACCATAGGTGTTTCAATCTCTGTGATTTCGGTTCTGATTCCTGCGGAGCTTACCGATTCGGAAATAAAAACCACATCAGCCGCAGCAGCAGCGGCCTCCGTGGTTGCTTCATCTTCATCATCATCAAAATATGTTACCGTATGCCCAAGCCCTTCAATAAAGGCCTTGAGCATATCATCTCCCGGCTTAGTCGCATCGTCCATCGCCGAGACAAACAAAACATCAGCTCCCATAGTTGCAGAACTCCAAAGGCTAAGTACTACACCCAGATATAATAAGGTCCTTACATATTTTTTCCCCGACATAATAATCCTCCTTCAAAAAATTAATATCGTTCGTTTATTGAAGTGTAAAATCGTATATGCAGCACAAAGTTTCCACCACAACTCTGTACCCATAGGCAATAACTCCTCCTTTTAATATACAATTAAAAAAAGTGTGTCAACTGGAGAACGAAAATCAATAGATGCCCGGCCGTACTGAAAAACTTCACTTTCCCGTTTATACCAAATTATTCACCATTTCGTCAAGCAAAATCCCTCGAATTTGGAGTCAGTCCATACTCCTTTATTCGAATAGGCAAAGCAAGACTTGTGTAGAATCTCCGGATGTCATACAATGTTGGGGTATTTCGTTGAAAAATCATTGAGGGCTCTCAATAAATCGCATTTTATTCAGAAAGGATGAACGAATGGCGGATTTAAAGAATGGATTTTTAACGATGGCGGTTTTGGCGGTCTCTTCGATACTAATAGGATGTGGACCGACTAAGTATCAGGCATTGAATCCCATTGAAATCTTTGAAACCAATGAAGGCTTTCGCATCACAGAGGCCGACGAAAAAATAATGTCCTACCAGCGCCGGCACAAATCCATAAATGGAAAATTCATGCGGGCCAACTACATACATCCTCTTTACAACCTCGATGGCGAGATACTGACAGAAGACTTCCCAACCGACCACCCGCATCATCGAGGCATATTCTGGGCCTGGCATCAGGTATGGCTCGGAGATAAAAAACTTGGCGACTCCTGGGCCGCACAAGATTTCTTCTGGGATGTTTACGATGCTAAAATCCTGGATGTAGATTCAAAATCACGTGCTCTGCAGGTTTACGTTCTCTGGAAATCTCCACTCTGGACCGATGCAGATGGAAAGAAAAAAGCATTCTTAAAAGAAACTACAACCATACGAGTTCATCGTGCCCAGAACGACATCCGAAAAATAGACTTCGAGATTAAATTGCTTGCTCTTGAAGATGGTATGCGTCTCGGCGGCTCCGAAGACGTCAAAGGCTACGGCGGTTTCACAACAAGAATACCATTGCCCGACGGTCTTTCGTTCACCGGTACCAACGGCCCCGTCGAACCGAATAACTTATCAGTAGAAGCAGGCCCCTGGCTGGATTTCTCAGGCGATTTCGGTAACGATGGTGATATAAGCGGCCTGACAATACTCTGTCATAATTCTTCACCCGGCTATCCTCAGCGATGGATACTTCGAAGAAAGGGCAGTGCGCAAAACCCTGTTTATCCCGGCCGTCACCCAATTTTGCTGTCACGCGTTAAACCGGTCATTTTGCGTTATCGTCTAATTATCCACCGCGGAAAACTAAGCCGCCGAGAGCTTGATAAATTACAGGCCGAATATAATAGCGAGCTTCTCCCAATTTTCGACGACAGGTAAAAAAGCAGCCAAATTGCCCAATCCGCCCAAGCTATCATGTCATGAGTTTGAAAAAA
>CAZIAN010000325.1:0-6137 GCA_964537355.1 uncultured Pirellulales bacterium
TCCAAACGGTCACTTCGGAATGTGGTAATCCGGCCGCAGTCATACGGTATCAAGCCAACGCTGGAAAACGACCATACCATCAGCTTTACACTGGACCGACCGCTCAAGTTAAGCGTTGAGCCGGACGGCAGGAAAGGCCCCCTGCTGCTCTTTGCGAATCCCATTGAGACGGATGCGCCCAAAGCCGGCGATGAGAATGTCGTTTACTTCGGGCCCGGAGTGCACAAGCCGGAGAAGATTGTCCTCGGGAGCAATCAAACCCTTTACCTTGCCGGCGGGGCCGTAGTTAAGGCCGAGGTGCTCGTGAAAGGTGCTAACGTTCGGATTTGCGGACGCGGCATTCTGGACGGCTCCGACTGGCAGTGGCGAAAAGGCCCGGTGGGAAACCTAATTGCGATTCGTAACAGCACCGACGTCGAAATCAACGGTATCACGCTGCGCGGCTCTTCCCACTGGACTATCGTACCGAAGAACAGTAAACGCGTAACAGTCCGAAACGTGAAGCTTTGCAACTCAAGAGTACAAAATGACGACGGCATCAATCCTTGCAACTCCCAGGATGTACTGATAACCGATTGCTTCATAAGGAGCGACGACGACTGTGTCGCCCTTAAGGGGCTTGACTTCAGCGGTGAAAACAGTAATGTTGAACGAATTACGGTAGAGAACTCCACTCTCTGGTGCGACAGGGCCAGAATCTTCCTTCTCGGGCACGAGAGCCGTGCGGCGTTTATGCGCAACATAACAATTCGGAATCTCGATATTATTCACTTCACTATGACACCATTTCTGCTGGAACCCGGTGAAGATATGAGGTTAGAGAATATTACGATTGAAGATATCCGAATGCACGGCGAAGGCCAAAGAGAATTCATCCGCCTGCGTCCGGTGGTAAACCAGTATATGCGAAAAAAGGTGCCCGGATTCATTCGTAACGTGCTGTTCAAAAACATAACCCTGGATGGACAGCCGGGCGAGTATCTTGTACAGATACAAGGAGCTGACGCCGAACATAACGTTCGGGATATAACCTTTGAGAATATTTTAATCACAGGGGCAAAACTGGAAAAAGAGTCAAAACAAGTGCGCATCGGTAAACATACCGAAAACCTGAGATTCAAATATTAATGCTTCTTTTGGCCATCCGGATTCAGGAGCCCGTAAAAATAATCCCACGTCCAGGCCTTCGAGCCGTCAGGGCGTATAAGCCAAAAACCCCGGACGGCATCATTGCTTTTTACAGGCGGCTTTTGCTTGTCGTCTTTGAACTCATTACAGTACAGTTGCCAATATACTATATAGGGACATCCCCAATTTAAGGCGGTATCCACTGCACCGGGAATAACTTTTTGGATTTTCTCTGGTGAAAACTTGTTCTCAGGCATGCCAAACTCGCCTATGTACACATTTTTGTTTCCAAATTCAACGCTGTCCGGCGTATTCTTTGCGATAAAATCCAGAGCCTCACTCAAAATCTGTGAATTTTCAGAATACTCCGCTGTCGCGTCCCAGGCCGAATAGGAAACCAAATCCAATTTCGTATGAGGCAAAACCTTATCGACCATATTCGGCCTGCCCTGCTTCATAGTGCTGACGACACGGTTCACCTCGGCTGCGTGATAAACCCAAACGCCATCGGTACCAACTTCTTTTCTTGCCTGATTAACTCCCTTCTGCCGCGCATTTAGCCAATCAATCATCCCGCTTACAGCTTTGGGCGTCGGGTCGGCTTTTCTGTCGTAATTGCCTCGAATCAGCCAGTCACCTTCCCAGTGCTGCAAAACGAAGGTCTTCCCGGTCCCTTTATACGTAGTCAACAGGTATTTGGTCAGCTCGTAAAACTGCCTTTGTTCATCGAGTTTTTGCTCTGCGGTAATACCATTTCTCCAGTAGGCCGCGTTTTTACCAAATGAAAAACACATCATAATGTAAGTAGTGAAGGGCTTATCAAACAGTTTACTAAAATATTTTGTCTGTGCAATTTCAACCAAGCTGTTCATCTGCGGCCATTGTGAGTTGAATGAATATGACTTGCGTGGATTGTGAAACCATACCTTAATTACTCGTGAGCCTAAAGCTAAAATCTGATCGGCGCCCTCGTTCAAAAAATCCTTGTCCGTCAAATGGTACTTACCATCGACATGTGTCACTCCAATAATATCCCGCAGTTCGTTCTTAGTATTTTTCTCAGGGGCGGCATTTGCAGTTTGTTGATGCAGTCCAAAACCAATAAAGAATGTTATTATTAGAATTGCTGCAAAATAACTTCGCATTCTTTATCCTCTTTAACCAGCTTATCATTATAAGACAGGGTGTTTTGTATAAATTGCTGACGCATCCTGATATGCTTTGGCAACCAGCAAAGTCTCTGTCTCGCCAAAGATTTTGCCTGTAAAAGTAATGCTGGTCGGCTCATTTTTATCATTGAATCCATTAGGAACAACAACTGTCGGGTGTCCTGAAAGATTTGTCAGAGCAAGATTATTCCCGGCCCATGATGGAGCGACATATACATCAATATCCGACATCAGCTTGTTCATCTCTTTAATCAAAAGTGTCCGCAGGCGGTTAGCCTGGATATACTCAACGGCAGTGACCATTCGTGCCGTTCGGAATATATTCGGCCAGGAACCTTTGCCCTGGCTGACAAGCAGCGAATCACGATTGCTTCGGGTAAGCTCATCAAACGCGGCCGCCGCTTCAACACTGAGAACAAGTCTCATGGCCCCAACAGGAAGGTCCGGCAATTCAACAGCTCTCAAATCCATACCCATAGAACGCAGTTTATCCAAAGTCGCAAGGTCGTTGGCCTTCCATTTTTCATCTTTGCGGTCTTTTTCAAAATCGCTCTTAAGATATCCGATTTTCAGTTCCTTTATGCTTTGAGCCGGGTCCCAGTTAAAGGGCGCATCCTCGCGCACTGTCGGGTCCAAACCATCGGGGCCGTGGATCGCATGGAAAACCAGCGCACAATCCTCTACGCTTCTGCAAATCGGTCCGAGCTTGTCCATACTCCAGCTAAGTGCCATCGCCCCGTCTCGACTTACTCGCCCAAATGTCGGTCGAAGACCCGTTACACCACAGACCGTACAAGGTGAAACAATCGAACCGAGTGTTTCGGAACCTATCGAGAAGCCCACAAGTCCCGCCGAAGTAGCCGAAGCCGGCCCGGCAGAAGAACCGCTCGAACCTTTTTCGGGATTCCACGGATTTCGTGTCTTGCCGCCGAACCAGACGTCTCCCATTGCCAGCGCCCCCAGCGTCAATTTCGCTATCAGCACAGCACCGGCCTTTTCCAGTCGCTTGACAACCGCAGCGTCGTAGTCAAGCACCTGTTCCTTAAAAGGCATAGCTCCCCAGGTAGTCTTATATCCTTTAACCGCCAGCAGGTCTTTAGCCCCCCACGGAATCCCATGTAACGGACCGCGATAGCGACCGGACGCAATCTCTTTGTCGGCGCGCCTGGCTTGTTCATAAGCCAGCTCCTCGGTCAAACTAATAACGCATTTGAGCTTCTCATCATATTTTTTCAGCCGTCCAAGATACATCTTTGTCAACTCTACTGAACTGACTTTACGTGATTTAATCAGCCCGGCAAGGTCGGTAACCGTCCAGAACGCCACATCTTCCAGGTTTGATGTAAGTTTTTTTCTCTCGGGTTTGCTTATCTTAATCGTCTTTTGCTTGCCTCCGGGCTGAACTCCGGAAACAATAGGATTAAACTGAACCGCCGGGCCAACACTGTTATCCAGAGAAATCTCTCTAATCTGTTCATAATTTTTCAACCGGCCGTTTAATCCATCGATCATCAATTCCCGCTCTTCATCGGTAAATTCAAGCCCAATGAAATGCTCGGCTTCAGCAAGCATCTCTTTAGTGATTTTCCTGTCCTTAGAGTTCTCTACTTTAGCCCATAAAGCCTCAGACAGAACCGCACTTCCAAATCCAAGGCCGGAAAGACAAGCCATGAATTCACGACGTCCGAGAGATTTTGCTCTACGTACCTCTGAAGATTTCTTTGACTTCGACATATCTGCTACCCTTTAAATAATTCACCTGAAAAGATGCTGACTGATGAAAGCCAACGGAATTATCGCGCAACATCGTGTTTAGTTCCTCCATTGTTTCAAAATTTCAAGGCATTCAATCATGGCCCGGCCATTGTGGTAACCTGCTTTCCACGGATTGGCTTTATCGCCCTGCGGCTTTCGGTCAGTCGTGATATTTGCGTGCCACTCGCCATTTTTCCAATCCACCATGTTCTTTTCGATATAGTCGGCGGTCTTTTCGAAAGTGGACAGATATTTTGAGTCCTTTGTCATGCGATTCATATACAAAGAGCTGACTACTGCTTCGGATTGGACCCACCAGACTTTGCTGCGTCTATCGGCAGGCGTGTTGAAAGGGCCACTGTCATAGAAACCGCCGTTGGCTTTATCATAGCCGTACTTTAGCGAATAATCGAATAGTGTTTGGTATAAATCGAGGAATGGATAGTTCGATACTTTAGCTGCATTACAGGCATCCATAAGCAGCCAGATATTCTCAATGTCGTGGCCATAGGAAACTCTTGCTAAGTCCCCTTCCAGCCTCGGTGTCCAGTTACGTTCGTATTTGTCCGTACATGCGCCGATATTTTTTCGTACGACCGTGTTGCTTTCGATGTTGATTAATTCCAAAAGTCGCTCACGGGCCAGGGGAAGCTTGGATGCGCGATAAAAGGTAGTAATGGCCTCCAGTAGATGCAGATGAGTATTCATCAATTTCAAGCCGGGCCCTGTTCCCATATAAGAATTCTGTGAAGCAGTCACAGGCGTCCAGTCTTCATTAAAGAATTCGATGTAGCCTCCGTAAATTTTGTCGTGAGATTTGGCTTCCAGCAGATTAAAGAACCGGATTGCAAAATCCAGGACATCCTGCCTTTTGCTGGCCAGATAATATTCGGAGAGGGCATAGAGTGCAAAAGACTGGCCGTAAAGATGCTTAAGCGGTTTGAGTTTTTTGTTGCCGGTGGCGTCAACTTCCCAATAGAAACCCCCGTTTTTGGCATCCCACATTTTTTCTTTCAAAAAGCGATATCCAATATCAGCGGCTTCCAGAGACTCTTTGCCTCCATAGCCGGCACGAGCCAGACGGGAAAAGAGCCACATCGTACGGGCCTGGGTAACAATCATTTTCGTACCTTCGCTTCTTTTAGGCTCACCATTGATATCGAAGTTGATTATGTAGCCGCCATTTTTACGGTCTAAACTTTTGGAGTACCAGAAGGGGACAATATTTTTTGTAAGTATCTTCTCAAATTTCGGGACATAAGTTCTCGCAAGGGTTTTTCGGTCCGGGGCAGCCTGCACATTTGAGCAAATCGATAGTAGAACGACGAAAGTCAGAACCAGGTAAAAACGAGGTTGTTCGAGCATTTTACTTTTCATTATTTCTCCTTCATTTAATAGTTCTAATTGCCATAAGATAGCTTAACAGTATTTGGTGAAAATTCAAGCAATCCGAACCATTTTTGCCCTTTCGACAAATTGGGTTTGAATTGGGTTTGTTTTGGCTTTGAAATTGGCTTAAATTGGGTTTGTTTTGGGTTAAATTGGCTTTGAATTGGGTTTGAATTGGGTTTGTTTTTTCGCGAAATCGTCGTTTCCAGGCGAAAAATGGGCAAAATTGGGTTTGTTTTGCATAAAAAGCTGAAAATTTCGTACGAATTCTTTCGTACACCCTTGAGGGAGTAAATTTTCAGCAGTCGCTGGTTGTTTGTGAATAGTCGTTGGTATTTAGTCATTAGTATTTGGTATATAGTCATAAGATTTTCTTAAAAGTGCCGATTAAGGCATTCGGGAACAATTTTGACTTGGCTATCCGGCCTGAACTTCGCCTGCTGGCGTGTTACGTTAGCCTGCTGGCTAACATTTGTGTATTATAACATAAATTGCCTGAAAAAGCAAAGTAAAACGGCCAAAGAATGAAATGTTGTTCTTGACAATGATATATCAATCGTGTAATTATTGCTTAGATTTAGCGAACGAGCGAGCAACTTTTGGATTTGCGGCTTAAGGATTAAGATGCCTTTGGTGCAAAAACGCGTGATACGCGGAAAGTGGAAAAAATTCGGGATGTTATACGGAAACCATATA
>CAZIAN010000326.1:0-6107 GCA_964537355.1 uncultured Pirellulales bacterium
TAAGCTAATAAAAGTAAAAATTTATGCTGTGTATGATATCGTATATATGGAGCATTCCGGATGAAGTACTATCTTAGAACGTGTGTTTTGCTACTATTGTGTTTTCTCAGTTGCCGAAGCTATGCCGGCGACTATGTCTTCACTGTCAAGGGCGAGAAGACTTATCTTAACGGCCGGGAATTTCTGGTTAAAGGATTGCGCTGTTCCAATGCGCTGATTTCCGACAAGACCACCGATGAGTTGATTGCCAACCTTGATATATTTGCACGATACGGTGTCAATACTGTCAGCGTTTTTTTCATGGGTTCCAGGTTTGGCGATGTTAAAGGCTACCGAGAAGATGCCAGTCTGAATCCGGTATATTCTAGGCGAATGGGCAGGATTATCGCCGCAGCCGACAAAAGGGGAATGGTTGTCTTGGTTGGATGTCTCTATTGGAGCACGTCAAAGGCCAAATGGGAAAGCTGGACACAGGCCCAGGCGAATCTGGCGATTGCCAATACCGTGCGCTGGCTTAAAGAGCACGACTATCGAAACGTGTTTATTGATGTTGACAACGAAGGTATGGCCTTGCGTGCCAAGGGTTTCGATAATAGAAAGATGGTCATAGCAGGCAAGGCCGTGGACCCGACCTTTGTCATCGCTACGAATTTTCGAGGGCCACCGCCGCCTGAAGCCGACCTGGGTATCCATCACTCGGAAAAAGTCGCAGGTAAGCCGTATATCCAAAGCGAAGCCGTACCTTCCAACGCCCCGGGTAACTATTGGGGAAAATACAGTAAGGAAGATGGTTGCTACAACTACATCAACATCGGCATTTACAATGAGGACATGAAAGCCAATCAGATTCAAAAAACCAATGATCATCTCTTGAATGGAATGGGATACATGCTGGCCGGCACCTGGCTCCAGTGTGTACCACCCTATGGCCCAAACAATAATCCCGGCGGCTACGGCACAAAAGATGACCCCGGCATCCGATGGTGGCTTGATTTTTTGCGGCAGCGCTACGGCCCCTATGAGCCCCCGACCTCTCGGCTCGAAACCGTTGGCCTCTGGGACCGGTTTGAAAAGACCCTGGCCAATGCAAAGAGCTATAAAGATCCGTACCGTGATGTCACGCTGGCCGTGACATACACAAGACCCGATGGGAAAAAAGTGGAGTTTTGGGGATTCTATGATGGCGGTTTCCGCTGGATCATCCGTTTTATGCCGGACCAGACAGGACTCTGGCGATACGAAGCCCGGTTCTCCGACGGCACACCCGGAATCTCGGGTACTTTCCAATGCGCCGAATCAGACGTTCCCGGGATGATATCAAAAGATGAATCGAATCCTCTCTGGTTTGGCTACAAAGGTGGAAAACATCTGCTCATAAGGAGTTTGCATGTGGGAGACCGTTTTTTCGCCGTCAATTGGCCCGAAAAAAACAGGGAGCGCTTCCTTCAATGGTTCCATGAGCAGGGCTATAACATGCTCTCTATCGCCAGCCATTATTTGAATCGCAATTCCGAGGGCAGGGGTAAAGGTTGGCAGACGCCTGACCTTTGGGACGAGGAAAGCCAATCTCCCAATCCGAGCCAATATCAGAAGGCCGAGGCCATCCTTGATTCACTCGCCGCCCGAAAAATATTGGTATTTCCTTTTGCAGGATTTTTCGGCAGGGATTCCGACTATCCCGCTAATCCTGCCGACCAGAGCCTGTATATCAAATATACACTGGCTCGCTTCGGTTCGTATTGGAATCTTCTTTTCAACCTTGCCGGCCCGGAACCACACTTGAAAGGCAGACCGTTTCTTAACGACGACCTGGACCGTCTGGGAAATGAGATAAAAAATCTGGACGTATTTGGCCACCTGCTCTCGGTTCACAATCGCACCGGCGATGATGAATTCAAAGACAAGAATTATACTAACTATGGCACGCTGCAGGGCCCGAAGACGCTCGACAGGAAAAAGCTCAGTCGCGGCCTCCTAAAAAATCATCACCCACTTAAACCTCTTTATGCTCAGGAGACCTTGTGGGCGGGTAACAAATTTCACCCGAAATACTCGTATGACGACCTGCGCAAAAATGCCTTCGTTCTGATAATGTCAGCCGCAGCAATTAACTTCGCGGATATGAATGGCAACTCTTCTTCGGGCTTCAGCGGAACAATGGATATGACCCAGATGGACCGGAAATGCCATGATATTATCAAGCAAGTATGGGATTTCTTTGAGACGATTCCATTTTGGCGAATGGGCCATCGGCAGGATTTAGTTGATAATGGTTATTGTCTGGCCGAACCGGGCAGTCGATACCTGGTCTATCTGGACTCCAGGGGAGCCGTCAATATTTCCATTGTTCCGGGTAAATATTCCGTCCAGTGGATAAATGCCAGGAACACTCGTCAGCGCATCGACGGCAATCCAACGACAACGGCCCAGAACCTGCAATCGCCCGCAACAGGTGATGACTGGCTCTTGTATCTTGAAAAAAAATGAACGGCTTCAAGAATCTCCTCAGAACACTTGAATTTTCACCAAATATTTGATATCATACTATTAATGTCTCTCAGCGACGTAGCTGAGTAATTTTTTAGAGGTTCCCTAATTAATAAGGAGTCCGGTGATGCGACAACAAAAGTTCAATTTTCCCACAATAGCAATCTTCCTAACAGCATTGGTTATCTTCTCAACCTGTGCAATCGCCGCTAACAAATCGAAAGCGAGAAGGAAGCCGAACACGCTGACAGACAAGCAAATCAGCCAGGGCTGGAAGCTGCTCTTCGACGGCAAAACGCTGAATGGCTTCAAGGGCGCAACCGACGATAAGGTGCTAAATACCTGCTGGAAAGTTGATAAAGGCCAAATCTTCTGCACTGAGCGGGACCAGCGCCCTGATAAGCTCAGCGGAAGTATCGTTACAAAAGACCAGTACAGCAACTTCGATTTCAGGCTCGACTACAAGCTCGACCCCGACTTTGGGCCCGGACATGTCAACAGTGGCATCAAATACTTCGCATACCCGAAAACAGAGCTTGGCCTCGAATACCAGATTTATGATCACGACGCTAAAGTCGAAGGCCCGCATGCTCTGGCAGACCTCTATGACCTCCTGCCCGCAAAAGAAAGACCGGCCAAACCAAGAGGCAAGTGGAACAAAGTCCGCATCGTATCAAAAGGAAATCACGTCGAGCACTGGATCAACGGAAAAAAGGTCCTCCAGTTTGAGCGGGGCAGCGAACAATTCCGCGATGCCGTCGCAAAGAGCAAATTCAAAAACCGCGATAAATTCGGCGAACTCAAACAGGGCT
Organism: uncultured Pirellulales bacterium; assembly: GCA_964537355.1. Taxonomy (GTDB): domain Bacteria; phylum Planctomycetota; class Phycisphaerae; order Sedimentisphaerales; family Anaerobacaceae; genus NIOZ-UU13. The sequence goes on from CAZIAN010000326.1 coordinate 3,300, forward strand.
ACATCCTTCTGCAGGATCACGGCGGCGGAATAGCATTCAGAAATATAAAAATCAGGGTACTAAACGATTGATTACGGCTCGGAGGTATTATGTGATTCGCAATGCTGTTACTATTTGTATCAATGGTTTCACTTGTATCTCTCCTTGATTCCGTTGAATCGCGCGCAACGATCATCTCTGCGGCGGCCCGTTAGGGACGTCGGCAGAAGTGCCATGCTGACTCTGTTCCTTTTCTGTCCCGCGATTGGATCTAAACAGTAACCCAATCAACATAATGGGGACATTCCATACTATCATTATGGCTCTGAATAGCCGGCCTCCAATAGAAACATCGCGAGACCATATTTGACGCCAGGCCTGCCCCCAAACACTCGCTTGCCAGCGAATGTTTACAAAGGGAAGATAATGCGTAAATTGACCTGTTGCTCCGCCGCAATTAGGGCAATAGTGGGCAAGAGGATCAACAGGCTTGAAGCACTTTATACAAACCGGCGTCCCCTCACCTTCCTCTTCAAGTATATCTTTTTCTTCCATAATCTGTAATTCCTTTTAATTTCCAACCCAACTCATTAAATCTGGGGCCGAATGTGGTTCCTTGGATTCAGTTTTTTGCATTATTTCCTGCAACCAAATATCCTTGCAAAATAGCGGTCATATTTGGATTCACCAATAAACATATCAGTAAAATAGTCACGATCTTCACTATAATAAAAGGTTTCGTCAACTTCACCTTCTTCACATTCTTCAACAACATTAGAGGATTGAAGGGCATTAACATAATCGATAGCAATAGCCAGATTATATCCAATGACGCTTAATTCATTCTTCTTGCGATTTTGTTCTTTGGCCATCTTAAAAGCGTTTTCGAGCAATGACTGCGCCTTTGGTAACCATATATCATCCGGGCCAAAAACATAGGGTGCAAATGAAATCATATAACCAAAGATGAGAGCCGACTCCAGATTATTTTGTGCTGATTTTTCTACTACAGATAATAGTTCATGCCATATTTGTTTCACATAAGGCGTACTGTCAATACCTGTGACAAATGATGGCTCAACAACCACATACCATGCTATAAAGAGTATTCTTCTGGCAAGATGCGTATCTCGTTTGCCGGATGCCCATTCCTTTTCAAACATAGCTAATTCTTCAGCAATTTTCTTCATGTTTAGTTACCTATTATGTAAGTATGTTTTCTGTATAATACTTCTTGCCTCTTCGAGTGTTAGCGAGGTCCGACTGAACCAGTTGGTTAGCCAGATCTTTTCCTATTCTTAAAGAAGACTATTACCAATGCAGTCAAACCTCCTGTAATCGCACCTACAACGCTTTTTTCTACAACCTTTTTCCATTTGATTCTTTTGTGACCAGATGATTGTGTGGGTGGGGGGGGGTTGTCTGCTACGATAGACTCTGCCCATAATTTTGATGCGCTTCTGGTCCATTCCAATTCGCCTTTGGGAGCATAGCAGTACAAAAATATTACTTTACCTGCCGTATTTAAAAACGTAGCTGTGGCGGAGACTATGATATTCTCGCTGCTTCCTTCCGAGGTTACTCCATAGTTGATATACATTGAGTACGCAAGAGTATTATCATCTGTGTAATGAACATCTAAAGGAATCATCTGCGACTCCTGTATCGCGAAATCTATATCGAATTCATTGCTGATACCTTTGCTTATTTTGTCCAACTGTCCGGGAAGCTTTGAATTAAGGGAATCGAATATTTTCTTGTTCTGTTGTATTGTCATTCGTTGTAAGTCAGCAAAATCCTTGGAGCTGATCATCGCTGACTTCATTCTCTTGTTCACCTTGAGTATAAAGTACATATCAAGTTGTAGAAAAGCTCCTTCTATTGCCTTTGAGGCATCTTCTTCTGGTATGTAATATTCAAGTACATCATTCTGTGGATCTTTCAATTGCATTAAATAACGATAAACTGTATCCATCTCAGGTGTTACACGAACATACCCTGCGGGAGATGGAATGTTGAGTTCTTTTCCTCCAATACTGAAAGTATCGGAAAAGGCAATTGAGCTGATAAACGATAGAAGTAGAAGTAATAAAAGTATATGTTTTATCATGAACTTATTGGTTAACAATGTATATAATTTCAGTATAAAATTCCTTGCCTCTTCGAGCGTCAGTATAACACCCCTTTATCCGAAGTCCATACTCATATGATATCATACTCGTTACCAAACTCTGTGCATAAACGGTCGCAATAGTGGTCTGTCTTAATGTGATTGTTATACCTAATAGTAAATTACCAGGCCCCATTCTAAAATAGCGATAAATGAGACTAAAAATATCGAAACAATGATACGTAATTGATTCCATATTTGAATAAATTTGTTGTTGTTTTCTGATCCCTTAAGAATTATTTTATCTATTCCCTCAATCTCTTTCATGCAGCGATCTGCGCGATCCCAGTTTTTGCGTATATGTTTAGCAGATTCGCCTATTGCAAAAAAAGCATATATGCAAATTACTATACCTGCGATTGACAGCAGAATCATGAGTAAAGCAAGTGGTATTTCCGATTTCAAAGGGTCGAAATCGGAAATTTTTGCAAATATAAATCCAAGTAGGGCGGCAGCAAAACCTATAATCCAGGTAATTGTGTTAAACATAGCACCTTTTACACTGATTGCCTTATCCTCAAAGTATTTCCAAAGTTCAAGATAATCATCGTCTTTAAGTTTGTAACTCATATCTGTCTCCTGCTTATAGAAGTATAACAATGTATATATGGTTTCCGTATAACATCCCGAATTTTTTCCACTTTCCGCGTATCACGCGT
>CAZIAN010000327.1:0-6099 GCA_964537355.1 uncultured Pirellulales bacterium
CTAAACAAGATCAGCGTTTGTTTTTACGCTGGTCGAGGCGTTCGCCCAGAGGACGGCGTACCGGGATGTCCAGTCCGCCGCCGACTTCAAGCTCATCGAAGAGCTGTTTTTTCATCTCCTCGATACGCTCACTATAAGCGGGAACGTTAATCAGGTTATGCCGTTCATGCGGATCGGTTTTAAGGTCGTAAAATCCGTCGTGGTCCCAAATGCCCTGATAGAATATGTACTTGTACCGCTCGCCTCGAATGGCAAACACCGTAGGTGTGGCAGGGAAGTTCCACTCCCAGTAGTATTCGTAAAGGATATGGTCGCGCCAGGAAATTGATTCACCGCGCAGCAGCCCCAGGAAAGATTGGCCGTCCATTTTCGCCGCCTTCGGCGGCTGCAAACCGGCGGCGGCAAGCAGTGTCGGGGCGATATCTATGTTCTGCAGCATTTGAGTAACCTTTGTGCCCGGCTCAATCATGCCGGGAGCATATGCGAGCATCGGCACGCGAATAGACTCCTCGAAAGCGTCCCGCTTATCGTAAAAGCCGTGCTCTCCGAGTGCGAAGCCGTTGTCGCCCATATAGACTACAAGCGTTGACTTACTCAGGCCCGTTTGGTCCAGATAGTCAAGAACGCGCCCGAGGTTTTCATCCAGCCCGTGCACGGTCTCGCAATATTGTTTGTACAGGCCGTCGAACGACGGCACAGGGTCATTGTCGTACTGTCCAGTTTCCATGTGGTCGATACCATGAATGCTGTAACGTCGCTCGCGAACCCAATGCGGCTGCGTCTGATAGTTGCGTTCGGTGTTGGCCATAGTCTCAGGGCGTTTTACCTCTGCATTTGCGTAGCGGCCCTGGTGGCGTTTTGCAGGCTGGAAGGGATAGTGTACGGCCTTGAACGACAGATATAGAAAGAATGGCCGGTCGGTATCTCTGCCGTCCTTAAGCCATTCAATCGCCTGGTCTGTCAGCACGTCGGTGGTGTATCCTTCAAGCTGCCGGTGATTTTTATTGATGTTAAGTATCGGGTCAACGTAGGTCCCCTGGCCCTTGAAGCTGGCCCAGTGGTCGAAGCCGGGCCTCGGGGTATCGTCTTCGTGACCCATGTGCCACTTGCCTATGAAGGCCGTCTGGTAACCGGCCTTCTGCAGGTACTGAGGGAAAAATACTGTTCCCTCCGGTTCCGGCCGTTGATTGTCAACGATGCGATGGTTATGCATATATTGCCCGGTGAGTATCGAAGCCCGGCTCGGTGAGCATAACGAGGTGCTGACAAACGCGTTGACAAGGTGCGCTCCCTGCTGCGCCATGCGGTCCATGTTCGGCGTTTCGAGAAATTCAGGTGAGCCTTTGACGAATCTCATAAAATCGTACCGATGGTCGTCGCTGAGCATAAAGACAATATTTCGCCTGGCTGTCTTTTGGTTTTGAGCGGCTAAAAGAGATTGCCCGGCAACACCACAAAAGGCCAAAGCAGCCGTACTGCGGCCGGCTAATCTGAGGAAGTCACGCCGGCTGCACTGAGGCCGTCGAGTATTATTTCGAACCTTCAATTTTATTACCTCCTGCTTATTTACTCGAAGCTGCTGCTCTATTCCCCGCCATGCACACAACACTTCCGTCCCGTAGGGAAGCGAATAGGCAGCCGTTCGCAGCAATCATACCGTCGAACACTGGGGGATACTCAAGTGCTGTTTCAGAAAGTTGTTTTCCATCTTCGGCTGATACCGCTACAAGATTAGCTCCCTTGCGAGCTTCGAAGGCGGCGTAGGGATCTTTCGAGTCAAGAACATCCGGAGCGCCGGCCACATAAAGAGTATTGCCTGCTTTGACCATGGCCCGGATTCGAACCGGCAGCCAATTCGTCCAGACCGGCTGTTCGGCGCGCGTATAGCCGATGCCCTTGTCCGCCCCGAATCCCCATTTCACTTCGTCCAGGCCGGGATTGCCTTCGCGAGGGATATACGATTGGGGTAACCACGCAATCGGCTTGCGCCAGCCTTTGTCTCCTACAATCTGCGGCTCGGTCGTATTGAAGTCTGCAAACAGCAGATAGCCCTCCTTTCCCGGGAAGAACATCAGGCTGTGCACGTTCCGGCGATAGAAAACACGAACGGCATAAGTTTTCTCATCGTCAACCACGAGGAGCTGCCCTGTCTTCGGTGCCTGATTCGCCAACTGAAAGCCGGGCCATCGCTTCGAGTACATCCAGAACGTACGGTTATACCAGGAGTCGTCGAGAAAACCCGACGTCGAGAAGATATGCATACCAACATCCTGCGCGCCTTTATTAGAGAGAACATCCACTTCAATCTCTTTCAAATCAGGTGTCATCTTCTTCTGGCGCATATAGATGTATCCGCCTTCACTAACGAGCACATCCGAATTAGCGCCCAAAATGAAAAAGGCAAGGTCGCGATCTTTATCCACATCTCGAAGCGGGCCTTCCAACAGGCCCTTGTGGAGTATCTTTCCGCTAACCGCATCCAGCCCATAGACGCGGATGCCGCCATCGAGATAGGTCGAACGTCCCGCTGTGAAGTAAGCCACGCCTTTGTCAACCAGTATGCTGCCGTGGACCGGCCAGACTGATTCTACCTGATCGAAGTAGGCCATGCGCCTATCAGTCGGCGCCGCGAGAAATCGCCATACAAGCTTACCATCAGATGCTTGAAGGCAATATACGTAGCCGTCGGCTGATCCGAATAAAACTGTGCCGTTCTGGATAGTCGGCGGTGAATCAATCCGCCCGCCTGCCGTGAATTGCCACAAGACATCGCCGTTTTTGCTATCGAGCGTGTAAACGGTGTGGGTATCGGGCTGGGCTACAAACACCTTGCCGCCCGAGGCCACGGGTGCTGTCAGCTTACCTTTGAGTCTCGTTTTCCAGGCGACCGATACATCTGAAGCCACACTGGCCGGAGTAGCACCACTTCGGGCCGGATCGTGGCGGAATGTTGGCCAGTTGTCCTTGGTAGGAGATTGCGACGCAAAAGCCTTTCCGTAAGCCGGACCTTTCTCAAGACGATTCTCATCTGCAACTTCCTCAAGAGGAGCCTGCGGTGCAGTTTTCAACGCCGCATAGCCAAGCAGCTTCGAGCCGGGCTGGCAGAAACACTGGTCCGACGGAACATAGAGCATTCCATTCGCGGGCATCATGCCGTATTTGCAGGCGCCGCGCAGGAAGTTATTCTGGCCGTGGTCATCCGCATGGAAATCGAGGTACTCAGCGCCTTCGTAAGAACTGATTAAATACCGAGTGGTTGCCTTGTTGCGATAGCAGCGATGATGGTGTTCCGGACTTCGCAGGTTATTGACTAGGATACGCTTTTTCTCAACACCTGAGCGAAGGTCCCAGCCGATGACCAGTGCATTCGGGCTCTTGCGTACTACCTTACCATCGTCGTCCACGCTGAGCATCCCGCGCCACACAAGTCCATCCACTACGAACAAATCGTCACCTTCGCCTCCTCCTATAGACGGAACAGTTTTGTCCCAGAGCAGTCTGCCGTTCGTAGTATCATGAGCGGCAACGAACTTTCCACCCTGCATGACTACAACATCATTGACAGTAAGCAGCGTTTTGGGTGAGGTCAATTTCGCCTGAACTCTCCATAACTCACGTCCATCCTTCAAGTCAAGTGAGACCAGATTTTTTCCACTCAAATAGATAATGCGTCCGTTGTCAATCGCCAAAGCCAGAGGGCGGATCTGATCTACCTGTTTCTCCCAGAGCACCTTACCAGTCCGGCCGCTAACAGCGACCAGAGCAGCCCCTGCATCCTGAAGGCCTCTGCGCTTTGCAACGCCTTGCGGAGATTGTCGAGTATATGCTACGGCGATACCGTCGCTAACCAGAATCTCGCTCGTGCCGCGTGTCGCTTCAAGTGTATCAATAATATCACCCGTAGCCGCGTCAAGGATCGACATCGGGGCACTGTAGCTGAGAGTCGTGTAAAGCCGGTCACCATCAGCAACAATTCGACGCTGGTTTTCGTTGGGAACGTCGGTTCGCCTGCCTCGTAAAGTGGTCCAGTCTTTGCCCTCGTATTGCTCGGGATTCCACTGGCGCCAGCCCCACGCATCGAGCGAGTGTTTCCAGAGCAGACGGCCATTGAAAGCATCACGGGCAATGAGCGACCAGCGATCAGGCAGGCGCTCATCGGTAATGCCTATCAGCCCTTCATCAAAGAAGTAGAACAACCGACCGGCGGCCGAGACCGGTGATTGAATACCGGATGGTGTTTCATGGCTTCGAAGCCACAGCGGCGGTGCAATCCACTGGAGACTTCGAGGCTGCCCGACAACGGAATCGTCGGCGACCGCATTATTGCTTGCATCGTGTAGGAAATGAGTCCACTGGTCGATATTGTCGGGCCAGGGTTTGATGATTTTTTTCCACTGTCCGCTGCGCCGGATGCAGGCCACTCCTCCGGGAGCCAGTACCCGCATCACTTCGTCCTGAGTAACTTCACCGGCATTCTGCACGACAACAAGGTTTATTAGATTGTCCGTGTAAGGAAGTACCGAACCTGAAAACTGTTCGACGGAAACGGTCCCATAGGCACCTTTCTCTTTAATATAGCTTCTCGCTTGTGCGACCATGGCGGGATCTTCATCGAGTCCGTGAACCGTAAAACTGTCACTTATTCGCAGGGCCGCCGTTAATTTTCCATCATCACAACCAAGGTGGACTATGATGCCGCCCTGAACACCGGCTATATTGATAATCTCTTTGGCCTGCGCTGTGGCATCAACCTTTTTTGCATGGGCTGTACCAACGGACAGGAAAACAGCCGAAAGTGTCAACATCCACAGCTTTATTGAAGAACAGTGTCTCATTAGGCAAAACCTCCTTCTTTTCAGATATTCATACGGATTATGCGGTGATTCGGCATTAAACGCTCTTCCCCTGAAAACGAAAATACTTATTGCTTGCTAAGCAATCCAGGCAAAACGTGACGCTGCAAAAATTCCATTTGTACCTCTTGCGCCCTGGAGCGTCTGGCGGTTTTTTTATACTGTTCGAATATCTCCTGGATTCCAGCGGTTTTCTCGTCTCCTGTATGAACAACTACTCGATATTGCAAGTTAAGTATGTGCTCTTTAGCCAAATCGAAATGGTCGTCTTCGAGCCAGTACATCGGTGTCGGCGAGAAAAAACCGTAATCACGAGTAAACCATTCGCTCGGGTACCAGCGATTGTCCGGATTCTGTAAAATCGCAATTCCTTCTGTAACACCATTGCGTGTGCCCCAGTAGTCGCACCAGGGCGAGGCAACACCAAATGTGTTTTTCTCGGTGGTCTTACCTTCGGCGTTGATGAGGGTACCGCCGGATTTGTCACTTAACTCCGGAACAACGCGCGCCGAAAACAAAGAGTGGTTCGTCTTGAGGATACGAATATCAGTCAGTGCTTTCAGGTTTATCCTGAAATCAATAATTCGAATGTCTTTGCTCGGCGCACTGATAGTGATTCGACGTGTGTCACGAATGACCGGTTCTTTGCCCGGCTGCCGCCAAAAGCATATATCTGTAAAAACCACCCGTTTACCGGATTCTCTGATAAGCTTCGGACCTTGCGAGATAATCTGGCCTCGTTCGTTGGTGTCCTGCCAGTAGTTGCCGCCGTTGACGCGGTCGCAGCCGAAGAACAACGAATGATGGTGCGGATACGGCTCTGATGTTTCGGTAGTGACGGATTTATTCGATGCCGGTCCACATACAGGCCAAAAATAAGGGTACTTCTGAGAAGAATCGAATTTATAACGAGTGAACAGTTTTCCAGCGACTGTAATTTCGACTTGGTTATTTTCGAGTTTGGCTGTTACCTTCTGAGGGCCTTTCTGTGTTCGAGCGTCATATTCTGCCGGAGAAAGAGAACAGGCGCCAATAATTAAGAGTGAAACTACGGCAACAAATATCCGGTAATTCATAAAAGTCTCCTGTTATCCAATAATCAATTTCAAAGCCGCCACGGGCTGCGCATCGGTCGGGACAGCATTCTATTAGCCTCGTCGTCATTGGTGAATTTTTCAGCGTTCGGGTCCCATTTCAATTTTCGGCCAAGCCTCATCGCAATGTCACCCAGCAGACATACGGTGCA
>CAZIAN010000328.1:0-6066 GCA_964537355.1 uncultured Pirellulales bacterium
AACGTGGTATTAAATATTACTCAGGTATCGCGACCTACAGAAAATCTTTCGACCTGCCTGATTTTAATTCCTCAGATGGTGATCTCTACCTTGACTTGGGCGCTGTTCATCACATAGCCAAGGTACGCCTTAACGGGAGAGACCTTGGCGTTATATGGACTGCACCCTGGCGTGTGAAGATTACCAATGTAATACGGGCGAAGGACAATCACCTGGAGATCGAGGTGGCCAATCTCTGGACTAACCGTTTGCTCGGTGACCAGCAGGAACCGGATGCTAATGTCAGAACGGTAAAGTGGCTTTCGGGATTACTTGAGGGTAAGGAGTGGCCGGCCGGTCGTTATACCTTTACAACAAAACGCTTTGATAAAATGAAATTACCTCTATTGAAATCCGGTTTGCTTGGCCCTGTTACTGTACAAATTGCTGATTTCAAGAAGTGATTAGAACATAGACAATAACTGATGGATGTAAGAAACGGGTTTTTCTCAAAAATATCTTTTCCTGTACATTACAGCAAGTTTTTCAACTCCGGCTTTATGTCGCCATTGTAGCGGGGTCCGATTTGCGCGACGACCCCGGCAGAAAACAAACTTGCTATCATGCCGCTTTCCCTAACCGTATGACCGCGGATGATTCCGTACAACAGCCCGGCCGCGTACGCGTCACCGGCACCGGTAGTGTCCAAAGCGGACACAATATACGGAGCGATCTTCGTAATCTCACCGTTAAAGTTAACCATTGAACCATGCTCTCCGTCGGTCACGGCAACACCTTCACACCAGCCGGAAAGCACCTGTAATGCCGCATCATTGTTATCGGCACCGCTGAGCGCCCGTGCCTCACTGGCATTGGCAAAAAGCAGATCAACGTCATTCTGAATGAGCTGAACAAGAATGTCCCGGTGCCGATCGACACAGCTTGCATCGGACGCGGTCAGAGCTACCTTCACACCATTTTTTCTGGCAACCGCAACCGCCCGGAGCATGGTCTTGGCAGCACATTCGCTTTCAAAAAGATATCCTTCCAGATAGATAAACCGGCTTTGCTTGAGCAGTTCCTCATCAATATCTTCGTAATTGATCTCACCTGAAATACCCAGGCAGGTAAGCATGGTCCTCTGGGCGTCATCGGAGATCAGGACAACGCACGTCCCCGTCATCCCCTGCACAGGTTTTTCATCGAATACAATGCCGCTTTGCTGCATGTGTGCCGTGTAAAGGGCCCCAAGTCTATCGTTCGCAACCTTTCCGCAAAATCCTACCCGGCCGCCCAGTTGTGAAATACCATAGACCGTATTTGCTGCGCTCCCACCTGCGGCTGTCTGCAGTTTGCCGGTTTTCAGGGCACTGTCCAGGCTATCGGATCCGAGCAGCTTCTGCAAAATATCTTCCTGATGGTAGCGCTCGATGAGATACCTATTCCCATTTTCAAGGCCGAGTTCAGTAAGAAGCGAATCTTCAACCTGTACCTGGATATCCACTAAAGAGTTGCCAAGAGCATATACATCAAGCTCCATAAACACCTCATTAAATCTTTTAGTCTTTTAGAAACGTTTTTATGCATTGAGGGACAACAGCGGCTAATGCCCGCTTATTGCCTGATACAAATTTTAGGGTATAGATCAGAGATACAACTTTGTTAGTTGTCCCGTAATATAATCAAAGGCCTCATCGACACTATCTAAAATCTTAAAGAGTTTTAAGTCCACTGCCCTGATGGTGCCATATTCCTGCAATGCTTTAAAATTAATGACTTCATTCCAAAACATTTTGTCGAAGAGTACGACAGGGACCTTTTTTTCAATCTTCTCAGTTTGCAGTAAGGTAAGCAGCTCAAAAATCTCGTCCATGGTGCCAAAGCCGCCCGGGAAACCAATCAGCGCTTTGGCATAGTACAGGAACCAGAACTTACGTATGAAGAAGTAATGAAAGTTAAAGCGAAGCTCCGGTGAAATATAGGAATTGAGAAACTGTTCACGAGGAAGAGTAATATTAAAGCCTATAGATTTTCCGCCCGCCAGCTTTGCGCCTTTATTAGCCGCTTCCATTATGCCGGGTCCGCCGCCCGAACAGACATAAAACCGCTTTGCCGGCTCTTTTATCTCCTGCGACCAGGCGGTGATGCGTTTCGCGAGTTCGATACAGGATTCATGCGCGTTACTCACACGGATGGCTTTTTCAGGCACTACCGTACTATCTGGCGTTTGTTTTCTGAATGCACGGTTATCGACAGACTGCGATGAGCCGAAAAATACTATTGTGTTACGAATGCCGTGTTTCCTTAATCGTTCTTCAGGTTCGATAAATTCTGCTAAAACTCGCAGATGCCGAGCCGAGCGACCATGTAAGAACTCAAGGTTATCATAAGCTTTTGTGACTTTTTTCTTTTTTGCCATAGTGTGTTCCTGATTTGGTCTCTATTGGTCACTATTATTAAGCAGAGTATTAATCTTGCTGGTCAAAATATCAACAGCCTCAGAATTCCTGCCTTCTCCGGAGATTAGGATATCTGCATATTGCTTCGAAGGTGCGATAAACTGAAGATACATGGGTCGAACCGTTTCTGTGTATTGCCGAGTCACAGAATCCACAGTCCGTCCTCTTTCTTCTATGTCCCGTTTCAAGCGACGAGCAAAACAGATATCCATGGCCGTATCGATAAATACTCGATAATCCATTAGCTCTCGCAGTCTCGCGTTATGAAGAATCAAAATGCCCTCCAATATAATCAAGACGCATGGCCCGACAGTCTTTGTTTCTTCCGAACGGGTATGGAGCTTATAATCATAAATGGGATGTGAGACAGCTTCACCATTCAACAGTTGCAATAAATCTTTGGCCAGGAGATCGTGATCAAATGCATCGGGATGGTCGAAGTTTCTGCGCACTCTCTCCTCATATGATATGTTAGACAGATCCATATAATATGAATCTTCCTGAATTATCACCGCCTTATCTGATTCAAGGCTTTCAATGATGCTGTTAGCAACAAATGTTTTACCTGAACCGGATGCGCCGGCGATGCCTATTAGTATCCCTTTCTTCATACTTTGCCTCGATAATTCTGTTGCTTTAGTAAGTGTAATATATATGATGTGTACAAGCAACGGATTTCCCTGTTTATGGCGATTCGCCAATTGCCAGCCACATCACCCCCATATTTTACAGATCCGTAGCTTCCATCTCTCTTTCGACTGTCGATCAATCTTCCTCTTTTACTATTGCCTTTTTTATAAAACTCGTTTTTAATAACAAATGACTATAAGATTACTTTGAACCTTGTCACCTGTTGAGCTTATCTTGTAGTGACTTCTGCCTGGCCGTATAGTCACCTTGATGCTGGAACTGGTATATAATATTAAATCAGAAGCATGGTGGAATAATGTATAAATTTATCCGAGCATATGATGACCAGCCTACAATTGCGGCAAATGATGACAGAAAAAGAATCATTAGCACAATATCAGAGTTAACTCCAAGATTAGACCCCGAAACCCTAAGAGTTTGTGCGTCAATCCTGGCAAGCTCCATAGAACCCAACAGAAAAGTTGTAGCTGAAGAACATGGTGCAGGTCATATTGCAGGCGCACTTTCTTTTCTTAATGGAAATGATATTGCAATTGCCCGTTGGACTTCGGACGAATTGGCAGATAAACTTATTCCCTATTTTGGCAAAAACGCACATTATAGAGGAGGCCATCTTGTCCTTCAGGGTGTGCAATCCGGCGATAAAGTCACTATAGTTGATGACGTTTTGGACAGAGGTGAAACACTCGGAACATTAATTAACCTTATAGAAGCAAGAGGAGCGACTATTGATGAAATATACGTCTTAGCTGAAAAAAAATACGGTGGTAAAAGCTTTGGAAGAGCAAACTTATCAGACCGAAACATTAAATCATTACTCACCGTTGAAGTTGGCGGCAGAAGAAGCAGGGTGGAAACAGCCAACTGTCGTTTTACCAAGTATTGTGACAATCCGGAAATTGATGTTTCTGGAAATTTACTGCATTCTTCGTACGAGGGAAAAGATTTAGTTGCAATAACGAGTCCGGAAGGAAAAGAAGTGCAGTTTATGGTTGTTCCTTTAAGTGAACACTACCCATTCACTCAAGCAGGCCTCCTTAGAGAAACAGCTTTTAAGATTGGCCAATATATTCCAAGAGCACAAATAGATAAAATAGTCTCAGAATTTGACAGGTGTTCACACATTTTGGGAGCGGTCTCACTATATACGAATATGCCAATTGCCGGAGCAAAATGGTTTCCAGGGCCCGAATCGCAGGGAACCGCTTTTTCTATGGAATATTATAAAGGTAACCTATACCCATACGGAATTCAGCGGGGCGATACTGTTTATATCATTGAAGACACTGTCAGCAGCGGCGGAACTTTAATAGGTTTAATCAATTTGCTCCGCAATAATGATGTCTATATAGAAGGAGCAGTAACTGCAGTGATAAAGAAAGAATACAGAGGAATTCATAGAATTCAGGAAGAAACAGGCATAAATGTTCATAAAATATTGGATGTCTCAATAGCAGGAGACAAAACCAAAGTAACATATGATAGATATTCAGCTTAAATCCAATAATTAGTTTCAAAATATATGTTTGTGTTTGGCAAAGAGGTGAAATGATGCAGGAAATAATGCCCAAACTGATTAGCTTCTTAGGATTGTGGGTGATGTTGGGTCTGGCATGGGCGCTATCGGAAAACCGCAAGAGCCTTCATGTGCGGCTAATCGTAACTGGGATACTGTTTCAATTGGTCTTTGCATTGCTGATTCTAAAGACAACTCCCGGGCGCATGGTCTTTGATGCACTGGAGCGATTTGTAAATGGAATTATTGCTTGTGGAAACGAGGGCTCGACTTTTTTGTTTGGAGAAGGATTTCGGGAACATTATTTTGCATTTTCCGTATTGCCGTTAATCATTTTCTTTTCATGTCTGACAGCCGTTCTGTTTCATTGGGGCGTAATTCAAAAGATTGTCAAAGTATTAGCCTGGTCCATGGTGCGTGTGATGGACGTATCCGGCTCAGAATCACTGGCTGCCGCCGCTAATGTTTTCCTCGGACATACTGAGGCACCACTAATGGTTCGTCCCTATCTGGAATCAATGACTCGCTCGGAACTTATGGCAATGCTTACAGGAGGGATGGCCACCATTGCGGGTAGTGTTATGGCGGCGTATGTCGGTCTTGGTATTGATGCAGGACATCTGTTGGCCGCGTCAATCATGTCTGCGCCGGCGTCGCTCGTGATCGCCAAGATTATGGTGCCCGAACGAGAAGTTTCAATGACCAAGGGAAAGGTTCAAGTGGAGGTGCCGCGACAGGGCCGAAATGTTATCGATGCAGCTTGCAACGGCGCATCAGTAGGTCTGAAACTGGCTCTTAATGTCGGCGCTATGGTTTTGGCTTTTGTGTGTCTTATTGCCCTGGTCAATTGGGGCCTGGAGCGGGGGCAGTTCCTTGTGATGTACCTATCTCGCGGCGCTGAGGCCGCTGAGAAGATAACGGTGTCCGCTCCACTGACATTCCAGAGAATCATAGGATGGATATTCTGTCCATTCGCCTGGGTCATGGGGATCCGGACTGAGGATGTGCTCAAGATTTCATCTTTACTTGGTGAAAAAACCGTACTCAATGAGTTCATCGCATATACGGATCTTGTAAAACTGCGTGACCAGTTGAGTCCGCGATCGTTCACCATTGCCACATACGCTCTTTGCGGATTCGCCAACTTCGGCTCTGTCGCCATACAAATAGGCGGCATTGGTTCCATTGTCCCATCCCGCCGGGATGACATTGCCCAACTGTCTCTGCGCTCTATGGTCGGAGGTACGTTAGCTGCTTTTACGACTGCATGTATTGTTGGAATGCTGATTTGAAAAGTGGAATTGAAAGGCCTAAAATTGGGTTTGTTTGGCTTTGAAATTGGCTTAAATTGGGTTTGTTTTGGCTTTGAATTGGGTTTGTTTTTTGTTAAACAAGCGTTTTCAGGCGAAAAATGGGGAAAATTGGGTTTGTTTTGCATAAAAAGCTTATAAATTCGTACGT
>CAZIAN010000329.1:0-6049 GCA_964537355.1 uncultured Pirellulales bacterium
GAAGAAGCTCCTCTGGAAACCCCCGGGCACACATATCACTTCGACGGGATTAATGACCAGGCCCGAGACAGGAACGCTACAAAGTACCTGGTACCGAAAACCGAGAGCCTGAGTAAGGCGCTGAATCAGATTGAGCGTGAAGAAGGCCTTGCCGAGGTGCGCGGTCTTATGAAAGATTCGATGAAGGGCCGGACAATGATCCTGCGGTTTTTAATGTTGGGACCAAGAGATTCGGTATTTAGTATCCCGTGCGTTCAGATTACAGACTCGTGGTATGTTGCACATAGTGAGGATTTGCTTTACCGCAGTGCTTATGAGCAGTTCTGCAAGATTGGCAGGGACGACAACGTTTTCTGTTTTCTGCACTCGGCGGGCAAGTTGACTGAGGATATGATCAGCGCCGATGTGGAAAACAAGCGTGTCTATATGGATTACACGATAGATACGGTTTACAGTGTTAATACGCAGTACGGCGGCAATACTATGGGGCTTAAGAAACTGGCTTTGAGGCTTACGATTCGCAAGGCCGACCGTGAGGGCTGGCTGGCCGAGCATATGTTCATATCTGGTGTTTACGGCCCGGGTGGACGAAAGACCTACATGGCCGGGGCTTTTCCCAGCGCTTGCGGCAAGACCTCGACAGCCATGCTGCCGGGTGAGACTATATTGGGTGATGACATCGCATATTTTAGAAACATTAACGGTGAGTTTCGAGCGGTAAACACCGAAGCGGGAATCTTCGGTATTATCCAAAATGTCAATGCCCAGGATGACCCTAATATTTGGGACGTACTGCATAGTCCCGGCGAGGTGATTATCTCGAATATTCTGGTTTCGGATAACAAGCCTTACTGGCTGGGAATGGGGCAGGATTTACCGGATAAGGGTGCTAATTTCTCTGGTGAATGGTTTAAGGGAAAGAAGGACGCAAAAGGAAAAGAGATTACGCCGGCCCATAAGAACGCAAGATATGCGGTGTCATTGAAGGCGCTGGCCAATTGCGACCCCGAACTGGATAATCCTGATGGTGTCGTTCTCGGAGGCTTAATGTACGGTGGACGAGATCCCAAGGCGTCCGTACCGGTTCAGCAGAGTTTTAACTGGGCGCATGGTATCGTTTCGTATGGTGCTTCACTCGAAACGGAAACAACTTTTGCGATTATCGGCGAAGAAGGTGTGATGGAAATCAACCTTATGAGTATCCAGGACTTTCTGGCGATTCCTCTCGGCAAGTACATCCAGAATAATGTGGACTTTGCCAACGATATTAAAAAGTCGCCTTTGGTGTTCGGCGTGAATTATTTCCTGAGGGACAAGGAAGGCAAGTTTGTAAACGGCGTTCGTGATAAGCACGTCTGGGTTAAATGGATGGAGCTTCGCGTACACGGCGATGTAGATGCGATTACATGTCCAACCGGCCAGATACCCTGCTACGAGGACCTTGTAAAGCTGTTCAAGCAGGTCCTCGGCAAAGAGTACACGAAAGAAGATTACGTCAGTCAATTTACCGTCAGAGTACCTGAAAACCTGGCCAAGATAGGCCGCGTTGAGAAGTACCATAAAGAGAACGTTCCCGGCAGCCCGCAGATTGTGTATGACACGCTGGAAGATACGCGCAAGCGTTTAAATGACCTGCGAGAAAAACACGGAGATTACATCTCGCCGTTCGATTTAGCGACCGGGTAGCAGGAACTTTTGTGAACCGCAGCCATCTAAATATTTTTTTGCTGAAACCTTAAAAGAATTGGAGGAATGATACAAAAAATGCGCTTACGTCGAGTCAGCCTTTTTTGGAATAAATTATTTCTTTTATTATTTTCGGTAACTCTTGTCGCTACATCGATAGCAGAAGCAAAATCAAATTCCTCCGATTACTTTGCCGGGCAGAATAAGCGCAAACACAGACTGCTCGTCCTGACCGACATAGGCGGAGATCCCGATGACCAGCAGTCGATGGTACGGCTGCTGCTCTATGCCAATGAATTCGACCTGGAAGGTCTGATTGCGACCTCAACTCGTTCTCAAATCCATCCTGACGAGATTCGTATGAGAATCGAAGCCTATCGGAAAGTCCGACCGAACCTTGTTAAGCACGCTAAAGGTTACCCATCGGCTGACTACCTGCTGAGTCTGGTTAAAAATGGTACCAAAGAAAGGAACATGTCAAGTGTCGGCAAAGGCAAAAGCACCGAAGGATCACGACACATAATATCTGTCGTGGATAAGAAAGATGACCGGCCGATATGGATAAACGTCTGGGGCGCACCGACCGATCTGGCGCAGGCATTGTGGGATATTTCGCATAGCCGCACCAAGCAGCAGATCGATGAGTTTATCGCCAGGATCCGTGTCTATGATATCGCCGGCCAGGACGATTCCGGCGCCTGGATATGTCATAATTTCCCTGATATTTTCTGGCTTCGCAGTGTGGACATGTTTCAGGCAATATCAGTACGGATTGCCAGGCCGTTTCCGCCGCATGTCACCGGGCCGAACCTGGAAACCTTTACGACCGAATGGGTGACAAATAATATCCAAAATCACGGGCCGCTCGGCAAGCTTTACCCTGAACGTAAGTGGAAATATGAAGGTGATACACCGGCGTTTTTATATCTGCTGCCTATCGGTCTGAACGACCCGGAAAAAATGGACCAAGGCAGTTGGGGCGGCAGGTTTAATTGTGTAAAAACCAGGAACCCGGGATCATTTTCTAAAAAATATCAAGAAGCTCAAAAAAAATTCCGCGATTTCGAGATGTACACCGAGGCGGCTGATAGCTGGCAATATAAGTCAAAGACATATAACAGTACCTACGCCGGTTTGTACCGATGGCGAGAAGCATTTCAAAATGATTTCGCCGCTCGTATGGACTGGTGCCTAAAGACCTTCGGCCAGGCCAATCATCCACCGGTCGTAAAGCTTGACCATGAGTCTTCTTTGAAAGTAAAGGCCGGCCGAACAGTAAATTTAAGCGCTAAAGGAACTACGGACCCCGACGGTAATAAGTTAACCTATAAGTGGTGGCAATATAAGGAACCGGGCTCGTATCCGGGCTTAGTCAGAATAAAAAACAATGACAGACAACAAGCCTCCTTTGTTGCTCCCGATAATGCGAAGCAGGGCCAGACGCTTCATATCATCTGTGAAGTCACCGACAACAGCAATCCGTCACTGACGAGATATCAGAGAGTGATTGCTGAATTTGTAAGTAAATAATATCATATATACAAAGGTTTAAATTCGATAGTCGATAAACAGACGGCAAACAGTACAATAAATAATATCACGTTTATTAACAGAAGGGATACAGGTATGAATTGGAAAAATATAGTGTTCCTTGCTGTTCTCATCTTTGGCTGTGTGAGAACTGCATCGGGCGTCGAGATTGAGCAGTGGGATATTTTCGAACTGGTGTTAAATGGACCCGAGGGAGGTAATCCATTTATTGATGTAAAACTGAGTGCTGAGTTCAGTCAGCGTGGCCGAGCTTTTGAGCCGGAAGGATTTTACGACGGCAACGGTACGTATCGCATCCGCTTTATGCCTGATTCACCGGGCAAGTGGACCTATGTAACAAAAAGCAACCGCAGAGAGCTTAACGGAAAGAAAGACCAATTCACTTGCATACAACCATCACCGGGCAATCATGGCCCTGTTAGGGTGCATAATACGTGGCATTTTGCCTACGCCGACGGTACGCCTTATTTTCAAATCGGTACGACCTGTTATGCCTGGGCGCATCAGGGAAATGCGATGGAAGAACAGACGCTCGCCACGCTCAAAGAAGCGCCGTTTAATAAAATGCGAATGTGCATCTTCCCCAAAAGTTACACTTACAACAAAAACGAGCCCGAATTCTATCCGTTCGAAGGAACACCTCTGAAAGACTGGGATTTCAATCGCTTTAATCCCGAATTCTTCAGGCACTTCGAGAAGCGCGTCTGCGATTTGCGCGATTTGGGAATTGAGGCCGACCTTATCCTTTTCCATCCATATGACCGCTGGGGCTATAAAGATATGGATTCCGAGACAGATGACCGCTATCTTCATTATGTCGTCGCCCGGATGGCGGCCTATCGCAACGTCTGGTGGTCATTTGCAAACGAGTTCGACTTGATGAAGTCAAAAAAGATGGCAGACTGGGACCGCTTCTTCCAGATAGTTCAAAAGTACGACCCATACCAGCATCTTCGAGGTATCCATAACTGTCGCGTTTTCTACGACCATAACAAGCCCTGGGTTACTCATGCCAGCATACAAAGCTCGGACCTTGCAAGAGGTATAGAGTGGCGAAATACATACAACAAACCAATTGTGTTCGATGAATGCAAATACGAAGGGAACATCCCGCAGGGCTGGGGCAGGATTACCGCTGAGGAACTAACCCACAGATTCTGGCTTGGAACCATCATCGGTTGTTATGTCGGGCATGGCGAAACTTACAAGCACCCCAAAGACTTGCTATGGTGGTCAAAAGGCGGCGTGCTGCACGGGCAAAGCCCGGCCAGAATTGCTTTTCTGAAAAAGATAATGGAGCCGACACCGTTTGCTGAAATGGAACCTCGTGAACTTTCCGCCGGCAACTATGTCCTTTCCAAAGCCGGCGAGCTTTATTTTATATACTTTAGCACCCCTACAACTATAGCCTTAGACCTTCCGGGCTCAAGAGCATACAAGGTTGACGGTATCGACACGTGGAACATGACTGTCACTTCGTTGAACAATGCCAATCCAGGCCGTTTCAGCTTTACACCACCAAAAGCCAATTATCTCCTGCGGCTGTCCATTTACACCCCGGGCGAAAAAATGCGGCCCGACGTAAAAGCATCCTCCAATCCAACTGAAGGTACTGCTCCCCTTAAAGTGAAATTTTCGACACCAACCAAATATCGGCTTCGCTGGGAATTCGGAGACGGCACATCCTCGTCTAAGCCAAATCCTCTACACGTTTACGAGCAGCCGGGTTTATACACAGCAACCCTGACTGCTACCGACGACAACGGACTCTCTGCCAGTACTGTTTTATCTATCGCTTCAGACAGGTCAACTGACTTACCCATCGTACAGGTTGGAGTAAAAAATGGCGAAAGTCATCCTACAAATCTCCATGGCAGGATTGTTCGGGCAAAAGACGGATTTTATAACCTCGGTGACGGTGAGCCATGGAAATGGATTTCGGTCGGTGACAAACCCATCGAGGCAATGGAAGGATTACGGTCTTTTACTATTTTAGGCTGGGCAAATCCCTCCAGCTTAAAGACAGGAAGCGGCGGAAACCGTATTGTGTTCAACCTGAACTATGATCACTCAGGTGTAGATATGGTTTGCCTTCAGGATGGAAGGCTTCGCCTTGCGGTCAATGAATGGCCCGACCGTGTCAATAACGACAGCTCATCGAAAAAACTGTGTATCGGGCAGTGGACTTTCTTCGCAGTTACATACGACCAAACCGAAGCAAAGGATAATGTTCACTGGTACTTCGGTGATGTTGATACACCTGCCAGGCTCGATAGAACGACCAGTTATAACCGCGGCGCTACGGGCAAAGGAAGCAGCACACTTACAATCGGCAATTACAACGAAAGCATCCAACAGCACGGCAAAGACCGCCAATTCCGAGGCCGATTAGGCGGTATAAAAATTTTCGGCAGTAGAATCGGCCCCCGCGGTGCATTGCCATTAACTGATATTCGAAAACACCAGAAACAGGATGCCCCGGAAGTCTGAATTTCGAATTTTCCGGAAAGGAAGTCTCTTATGAAAAAGAAAACTATTCGTACAGGCATTATCGGCGCCGGCTTTGCAGCAACATTTCATTTCGAATGTTTGAAAAAAGTCCACGACACAAACGTTGAGGTCGAAGGCGTATTCGCAACCGACACCGAACAGGCAAAATCCTATGCAGGCAAACGGGGCATTGTCGCTTATGACAGCATGGAAAAGCTAATCGACAAAGTCGATGTCATCCACGTCTGCACCCCGCCGGTGGCCCACGAACCTATTGCGGTAGCCGCCCTTGAGAAGGACAAGTTCGCCATCGTGGAAAAAC